>JAQVWF010000122.1 GCA_028698615.1 Syntrophorhabdaceae bacterium | reverse complement strand
TTCATGGTCTGTGTCTCCTCCACTCTTCTCGTCATGTCTGTCATCCTACTCGTGTCTTAAAGCCTCTATCGGGTCGAGGCCCGCCGCTTTCCGCGCCGGGAAGTATCCGAATATGAGGCCCACCGCGGCTGAAAAAACAAAGGCGATGAAGATGATCCATCCGTTGAGAACGAACGGGACGCCAAGGATCTGAACCAGGAACGCCGAGGCAACAAGGGCAAGTATGATGCCGAAGAGTCCGCCGAACGCCGAGAGGACCATCGCCTCTACGAGGAACTGCAGGAGCACCTCGCGCTCCAGGGCGCCGATGGCGAGACGCGTCCCGATCTCACGGGTCCGTTCCGTCACGGACACAAGCATGATGTTCATGATGCCGATGCCTCCTACGAGAAGACTGACGGCAGCCACGGCCCCGAGAAGCGTCGTCAAAAGCTGTGTCGTGGCGAGCATCGTGCTGGCCAGTTCCTTCATATCCCTGATCTGAAAATCGTTCGCCTTGAGGGTGGAGATGCGGCGGCGCTCCCTCAGGAGGCCTTCAATGTCCTGCTGGGCCTTTTCCGTCGATGCGCCGTCCTCCACCGAGACCTGGATGAGATTGATATTCTCGTTTCCGGAAATGCGCCGTTGAAAGGCGCGAAGAGGCATGACGATGAGGTCATCCTGGTCCCGTCCCGTGGTGGACTGTCCTTTGGCGCTGAGCACCCCGACAACCTCGAAGGATATGCCCTTGATACGAATCCTCTGCTCCAGGGACGCCTGCTCCCCGAAAAGCTCCTTTTTGGCGGTGGCCCCCAGGATACATACGGCCGTCCCCGAGCGTATCTCTGCGTCGGAAAACTCCCTTCCGTCCTCCACCGTCCAGTCTTTCACCTTGAAGAACGCAAGATCCGTACCGGTGACCTGCGTCGACCAGTTCTTTGCCCCGAACACGGCCATGGCCGATGAGGTCGATGTGGGAGCAACCCCGGCAAGGGAACCCACGTCCCTCGCGATGGCCCTGGCATCATCGATCTCCAGGGACTTCGCACTTCCCGAGACTCCACCGCCGTGCCGCATCTGGCCGGGGGTGACCATGAGAAGGTTGCTTCCCAATTTGGCAATGTCCTCCGTCACCTTTGCCGTCGCCCCGCCTCCAACCGTAACGAGGGTGATAACAGCGGCGACACCGATGACGATGCCGAGAATGGTGAGAAAGGAGCGCATCTTGTTGCGCCGGATGGCCCTCAGGGCAAGAAGGAACGCATTCCAGATCATTGCACCACCTCCTGGCCGCGACTATCGGAAGCGATGAGACCGTCACGAAAACGTACTGTGCGGCTGGCGTATCCGGCCATGTCCGGCTCATGGGTGACCATCATTACGGTGATGCCCCTGTCCCTGTTGAGAGACGTGAGCAGTTCCATTATCTCCCTGCTGCGGATGGAATCGAGATTGCCCGTCGGCTCGTCGGCAAGGAGCACCGTGGGAGATGTGGCTATCGCCCGTGCAATGGCCACGCGCTGCTGCTGCCCGCCGGAGAGTTCAGCCGGCGTGTGGTGCTCCCACCCGGAAAGGCCCACGGCATTGAGCGCGTCGCGTGCGATCTCATCTCTCTGAGAATGCTGAATACCCCTGTAAAGAAGAGGCAGCTCCACATTCTCCAGGGCGGAGGTGCGGCTCAGAAGATTGAATCCCTGGAATACGAATCCGAGATAATGGCGCCTCAAGAGGGCCCTCTGGTTGCGCGACAGATCCGCTATGTCGATCCCCTTGAAGAGGTATCGGCCGCTCGTGGGGGTGTCGAGGCAGCCCAGCACGTTCATGCACGTCGATTTTCCGCATCCGCTCGGCCCCATCACCGCCACGAAATCACCCTCATATATGGAGAGGTCTATTCCCCGCAAGGCCTGCAGCGCCGCCTGTCCCTTCCCGTACACCTTTGTTATCCCCTTGAGCTCGATCAGCGACTGCCCCGTTTCCTGTGTCACCTGATAGTCTCTTTCCGTCATTGTTTTGCCCTCACGATATCCGTCGCAACAAGGGCTCCCGGCACAAGATCTCCCTCGAGTATCTGCGTCATAATACCGTCCGTCACGCCCGCTTTCACTTTCATCTGGACGATGTCCTTGCCTTCGACCCTCCATAGAGAAGTGTTGTCGATCTGTCTTTGCACCTGCCGGTCGCCTGTACCGGGAGGCCTGCGGCTCAAAAGGCTGGTCAGCAGTTTGCTTCCGCCGGAGCTTTCCTTCTGGGACTTGTCCTGGGGGGGAGTGAACCTGAGAGCCGCATTGGGCACAAGAAGGGCGTCCGAGACGCTGTTCACCGTGATAAAGGCGGTGGCGGTCATGCCCGGGCGCAGGGCCATGTCTTTGTTGTCAACCTCGAGAATTGTTTCATAGGTCACCACGTTGTTCTCTGTCGTTGCGGCGAAACGAGCCTCCCTGACGCGGGCCGGGAATTTCTTCTCCGGGAATGCGTCAACGGTGAAGATGGCGATCTGGCCCTCCTTCACCTGACCCACATCGGCCTCATCGAC
>JAQVWF010000121.1 GCA_028698615.1 Syntrophorhabdaceae bacterium | reverse complement strand
TGTTCCCCCCGGCTATCACAGCCACGCTCACCAGCACCGGATGGAGACCAAAATCCTCAAAGAGGGGAATGAACAACGGGGACGTCAGGGCGATCGTGGAAAACCCCCAGGGCACATCCACGAACCGAATCAGCCAGAACCCCAGCGTGATCACTATCAGGAACAAAAGCGGTCTGTGCGCCCAGGACAGTATCCCTGGTTCTATGTAAGGCCGGACCCAGTCAGATATGCCGGCCTTCATGAAGATGCCCGACAGGGAGACCACGACACCGAAGAATATGATGATATCCCAGTTGACACCTTTTCCAATGTCGCCGGGCGCGATGACCTGGAACAGAACAAGCGCCAGAACGGCCATCATTGCGCATGCCGCTGTTGGAATATGATGATGTCTCTCGGTGGCGAAGAGCACAAGCGCGCATGTCAGGATGGTGCCGGTAATGATCTCCTGTCTGCTGATCTTCCCGAGCGCCCGGTACTCTTCCTTGAACGATTCCCTTGAGACGGCGAGGGGAGTCTTCGGTTTCAACAATACATAGACGAGGCCGACGAATAGAATGGTGGCGACGAACCATGGAACCGCCATGATCTGGAACCATGCGTCGAAGCTGGCCAGAGGCTTCATTTCCAGGGGAAGGAATCCCATCATGAAGGGACCCCAGAGAGACCCCGTCAACCATCCGGTGCCCGGCAGAACGGCCGTCCCCCAGGCAACAAGGCAAATGAGGGCACAACCCCTCGACCTGTCTTCCAGCCGGCATGCCTCGACGAGGTGCATGGCAATGGGCATGACGACGGAAAGGCGCACCGTTATCGATGGCGTGAGCGCCGACAGAACGATCCCGATTATGAACCAGCTCACGACAATGGTGAAGTAGCCGGGCTCGAAGCTTTTCAGAACAAAATAGGCTATCCGTTTTCCAAGACCCGTTTTCGCAAGGGCATATCCAAGAAAGAGGGCCGGGATGAGCACCCAGACGCCTGAGCTTGTGAATCCGCTCGTTACAACATGAAGGGGCAGACCGAAAAGTAGCGCTCCGCTGATAAGGACGGCCGCACCCGCCAGATAGGGTAAGTTCCACGGCCTGAAGATCCACAGGCCAAGGGCGATAAGGATGGTCGAACAAATATAATGACCTTGCGCCGACAATCCATTGAAAGGACGAAGGGTCGCCAAAGTCAACGCACAGATGACGAAGATCAAGGCGCCCAGAACCTTCCGATACATCATAAATGTTCCTTCCGACAGAGTATATGGGGGTTACATAGCATATTTTCCACGTATATATACAGACGTTTCGTGCGCTCCGCCATGCACGCCACATTCCCGCCTTTCGGCCCCTTCCTCAGGCCCTGACCGAATTGGCTGTCCGGAACCCCTTTATGGTCCTTCCCTCCATTGCCTTGAAAAAAGCGCTGACTATACCCGGATCCTGCGGCTCTTCGACATAGTCATTGCCCCGGGTATCGAACCAGAGGAACCGCTTTTCTTTAAGGAGCGAATTGAATATATGAAGGTCGCGTGGATTCTTTTGCAGGCGGTCCGCACCGGTAAGGTCCTTCAGGGTCGAGGCGCCGGGGCTTACGTCGATGAGGGCCTTGACAACGTTCATGAACCGCAGGAGCTTCATGAAGGTGAACGTCGTTTCCCGCGGAAAGAGCGGGTTCGTCTCGAACATGACGCTCGAGCGGGCAGCGGGGAAATAAGCCGCCGCGTCGCCGCCGCATATCTCGTCAAAGAGCGGACTGCCCGGGGCGAGATAATAGATGCTCGGGCCGGGGAGCATCCTTTTCCCCATGAGAAATACCATGGTGTCTATGATCTCCTGAGGCCTCTGACCCGGCAGGCCGATGATGAAGTGTGTCTCTACGAGAAAGTCGGAAGCCTCCAGCCAGTCGAAAAGGCTTAGCAGGTTGGCTGGATACCTCCTTCGCTGGGATGCATGGACGGCGGGGGAGGCATCGACGAGTGAGAAATTGAGGCGGGCAAAGCCCGCTTCACGCATCTTCTCGAGCGTTTCAATATCGAGGGTATGGCCGTAAAGGCCATTCATGGCGGAGAGGGTGACGCCCCTGTCCTTCAGGAGGTCGAGGATGTCGTGGAAGAAGGGGATGTCGAGGTTGAGCATGTCGTCCTCGAAGTCTATGGCGGTGATCCCCAGCCTCTCTATCTCCGCAAGCTCATTTTCTATGGCCACTATCGTCCGCCGGCGGTAGGGGACGGGAGGCTTGCCGCAAAAGGAGCACTGAAAAGGGCACCCTCTTGACGTAAGAAAGAAGGTATACGGCCTTTTGCCGATACGGTACCTCTCGGCGGGAAGGAGATCGCGTGCCGGCATGAGGTCGATGTCCTCCTCGACGTGGATGCCCCCCGTGTGGAAGGTACCGTCGCGGTAAAAGGAAAGTCCCGGAACGGAAGACAGCCCACACCTATTCCCGGAAGACAGGACGCGGACGAATTCGAAAAAGGGTGTCTCCCCTTCCCCCCGGACCACGTAATCGATGTCCCTGTCCTTGAGCACATGCTCGGGGAAGAGTGTCGCGTGGGTTCC
>JAQVWF010000120.1 GCA_028698615.1 Syntrophorhabdaceae bacterium | reverse complement strand
ACTGTCGAGGACCATGGTATATCCCCACTAAATGCCCTTTAGGGCCAAGGTAATTCCCCACCACCGGGGCCAAGGTAATTCCCCACTTGGCGGGGCCAGGTTAATTCCCCACTTTTTTGCCGGATGTCGGTGGACAAACCGATTATGATCCTGCATTCCTTAAGGCAACAATAAGGAACGGAGGGATCATGGCAAGGAGGGATATACCGATGAACGAGGTTATGGAGACAATCTACCAGTGGCATGAAGGAAGAAAGATTAAGCAGATCAGCCGATCGCTGGGCATTGACCGCAAGACAGTACGCAAATATCTCGGGCTTTTGAACGAGTTAACGATAGGTCGCGGCGACCCTTTACCCGACGAACAGGAGCTCTTGAGGAGGGTCAAGGTGATCATGGCTAAGCGGGCTGCCACCTACCAGGCGCCCGGCATTGAACTTGTTGGTCGCTACCGGGATGATATTGAGCGGTGGTTCGAAGACTCGAACATGACGGCCAAGCAGGCATGGCGTCTTTTAAAAGAGAATTACCAAATTAACGTAGCTTATACGACCGTCAAGCGGTACGTAAGAAAGGAGTTCCCCCGCACCTCTTTGCACGTAACCGTCCGCATAGAGACGCCTCCCGGCGACGAGGCACAGGTCGACTTCGGGTACGCCGGCCTCATGTACGACCCAACTACGCAAAAGAAGCACAGGGCATGGGCCTTCATCATGACCCTCTCATATAGCCGTCACCGCTTCGTCCGCTTCGTCTTTAACCAGGACATCCCCACCTGGCTTGACTGCCACGAACGGGCCTTTGCATGGTTCGGAGGGGTGCCCGGCAGGATCACGCTCGACAACTTGAAATCCGGCGTTGTGAAACCCGACATCTACGATCCTCTCGTCAACTACGCCTATGCCGATCTCGAACGCCACTACGGCTTCGTCGCCGATCCGGCGAAGAGAGGCGACGCCGAGCAGAAAGGAAAGGTCGAAAGGGCCGTGGCGGTGGTCAAGCAGCAGCTCCTTGCGGGCAGGACCTTTATCGATATCAACGATGCCAACGCGCGGGCACTCACCTGGTGCAAGGAGGAGATCGGTCATGAGATCCACGGCACGACGAAACGAAAGCCCTATCCTGTCTTCCTCTCCGAAGAGAAACAGTGCTTGAGACCGCTTCCCTTCCTGCCGTTCGAGCGGCCTGTGTGGAAAAGGTGCACCGTCCACCCGGACCATCACATCGTGTTCGACAAGTCCTACTATTCCCTGCCGACGAGATATATCGGCAAGAAGGTCTGGGTCAAAGGGACATATAAAACGGTAGAGGTCTTCTTGGACCATGAGCGGATAAAAATGCACCCCAGGGCGGCGCTGCCGGGAACATGGATGACGGACCAGACGGACTATCCTCCCGAGAAACTCGCTTACCTCATGGCGACACCGACGTGGTGCAGAAAGAAGGCCGCCGATTACGGCCCTAACACCGCGGCGCTCATGAACGCGGTCCTCGAGGAGCACGCCATGCGGAACCTGAGAAAGGCCCAGGCGATACTGCGCCTTGCCGAGAAATACCCCGATATTATCGAGAAGGTGGCCGAACGCGCACTTCTTTACGGCAATGTCCGGTATAAAAGCATCAAGGCGATGCTGGAAAAAGAATTGATCGGCAAACCTCCCGTCATCGTCGCCGCCCCGCTGTCGGAACTGGGGAGAAGCTTCCTCAGACCGCCTGATTCTTTTAAGGGGGTGGCGCCATGATCGACCATCATCTTGCTGAACAGCTGCGGAAGTTAAGGCTCGGGGGGTTCACAGAGAGCCTTGATTTAAGGCTCGCCCAAGCGAAGAACGAGGACCTTCCCTATATGACCTTCCTCTCCCTCGTCATCCAGGACGAGATAGAACGCAGAGAGGCGAAGAAACTCACTCAGAGGATCCGGCAGGCGTCGTTCGAGGAACAGAAGACTCTCGAGGGGTTCGACTTCGCCTTCAATCCCCGGATCAAAAGGGGGATCGTGACGGACCTTGCAACCTGCCTTTTTATAGAGAAAAAAGAGCATGTTCTCGTCTATGGGCTTCCGGGCGTCGGGAAGACGCATCTCGCCCAGGCGCTCGGACATGAGGCGTGCAGGCGGGGACACACGACGCTCTTCGTCAAATCGGCGAAGATGCTCCGCAGTCTCTATGCGGCGCGGGCGGACCACTCGTGGGAGAGGCAGCTGAAGAAATACGTCAGGCCCGATCTTCTCATCATCGACGACTTCGGGCTGACGGTACTGACACCGATCCAGGCGGAGGACTTCTATGAGGTCGTGACGGAACGTCATCTTCACTCGTCAATCCTCATAACAAGCAACCGGCCGCCTGAGGACTGGGTGGGACTCTTCCCGGACCCGGTGATGGCGAACTCGGCGCTCGACCGGCTAAGCCACCATGCCCATCATATTATGGTTGATGAAGGAGACACATACAGGAGGAAATTGAACCCGAGGAATAACAAATAATGTACCAGTCATCCGGCAAAAGTGGGGAATTAACCTGGCCCCGCTAGTGGGGAATTACCCTGGCCCTTGACAC
>JAQVWF010000119.1 GCA_028698615.1 Syntrophorhabdaceae bacterium | reverse complement strand
TTCGCGGGGCAAAGGGATGATGTTCCTTGCATGATTTGGCGGGTTGCGCAAGCCAAAATAGACAAGCTGCGCCCCCGCGTTCGTTTCTTTGACCTGCCATCGGTACTGCAAGACCGGGTGCTGAAGTGTTCTCATATCTCACTCCCTATCGCGTTGATGTTTACGTTGAGTTTGTTGCT
Source organism: Syntrophorhabdaceae bacterium (assembly GCA_028698615.1). Lineage (NCBI taxonomy): Bacteria > Pseudomonadati > Thermodesulfobacteriota > Syntrophorhabdia > Syntrophorhabdales > Syntrophorhabdaceae > Syntrophorhabdaceae bacterium. The sequence goes on along the minus strand of JAQVWF010000119.1, from coordinate 2,561 downwards.
TCACGGCCTCGTAACCTTTCAGATTCTATTATCCTGAGCCGGCACCTGTCAACAGGCAGTATCCGGTGTTCCCCTCATGAGGACACCCATCATCCCTTATTCAGGCTGCATGATCTTAGCGAGAGGCCCATCATTGCCCCCCGCTTTCCTTTGACGAAGGCCGGGAGAGATGCTACCATGGAGACTGCAGGATCTTTTATGGGAAAGAACGGAAACCAGTGCGGGCTCCTGATCGAAAACAGCGAAGGCAAGGTGTTGCTGCAACTCAGGGACGATAACCCGGATATACTTTATCCCGGGTGCTGGGGAACGTTTGGCGGACAGATAGAAGGGGAGGAGACGCCCGAAGAGGGCATCAAAAGGGAGATATGGGAGGAACTTGAATACGACCTTTCCGATCCGGAGTATTTCGGGAACTTTCCCTTTGACGGCTACGATATCCACATGTACAGGATAATCGACGGAAGCCTAACGCTTGACGACATAACGGTGAGGGAAGGGCAGAGGGGAAAGTTCTTTTCTCTGGAAGAAATACAGGGCGTGGATTGCGCGGCCAATTGCCGGGAGATCGTGACCGCCTATTTCAAGATGTTCCATTTTTAAAAGCGCAAAGGTGCCCCGTTACATTTCCCTGCAAGCTTTGCCAGGTTTTCTTCATACCAGGGCGGCCGGTGTTGGGAAAACGGTTCAACAATGATTCCACGTCTCTTCTCTGCCTTCTCCGGGGGAACGACAGGGACAGCCATGTCTTCGAACTCGTGAGGTATGTCGCCCTGAACCCTGGATGCGAAAACCATGAGGAGCACAGGGGACCCTCTGGTTGGGACCGTTTGATTTATGGCCGGCGATAAGGTATCTTTACACGATGCGGCCACAGATCTCCATGTGCAATATATTTGACCAGGATGCAGAGAAACTGGCCAGATTTGCCTGCATAAATGGTTTTTCGGGCATCGACTGGTCGATCGACCCCTCTGTGCCGGCAAGGGAGTTTATCTCCCGCATGAAGCCGCTGTCCGACTTTCAGGTCCGCTACCATTGTCGTTTCTTCGGGACGGACGTCGCCTACACCGACCGGCGTGGCGGCGACTCCCTCGAACTCCTGATGCACACTGTGGATCAGGTGGCACAGGTCGGGGGAAGACACATGACGGTCCATTCCGGCCTGGGCAATCCTTCAGGCGAGGGAATCGTCGTGTCTCGCGCCATCGACAACCTGTCCATTCTCGCGGCACACGGCAACCGTAACGGTGTTGCCGTGGCGTTGGAAAACTTGATAACCCCGCTGACCAACGACCCGCTCCTGTTCCGCCGTATCGTTGCACAGAGCGGTGCATTCGTGACCATCGATATCGGGCATGCCCATGCGGTCGGGGGTCTTCACCCGCAAATGGATACCTGCAGGGAGTACGTTATCCCCAACAGGGAAAGGCTCCTCAATGCCCACATCTATCATACGGAGCTGGAAGGGTATGGACACGTTTCCCCCGCGAGCCTGTCGGACATCTCAGACCGTCTGGATCTTCTCAGTCTTGCGGAATCCTGCGACTGGTGGGTTGTTGAGCTGATGGATCCGGAGAAGCTTCTCCATACCCGTGATCTTCTCCGCAGCTATCTCGACTGCCGTTCCTTGCAGCCCGTCGCGGGACGGCACGATCACCCGTCGCCCCTTTTTGCTGCATAGGGAGCGAGCATGCGCTGCATCCTTCTTCTTCTCGACGGCCTCGGTGATCGAAGCCATCCCGCTTTGAACGGCAAGACACCTCTCCAGGCTGCTCACACCCCAAATCTTGACAAAATTGCAGCGGCCGGCATGAACGGACTTTTCCACTCTCACCTCCAGGGAGCGGCCATGCCGAGCGAGCTTGCCCACTTTCTGATGTTCGGGTACAGCCTGGAGGAGTTTCCCGGCCGCGGCGTGGTAGAGGCGCTTGGTGAAGGCATCGATCTCCACGAGGAGGACGTGGCTCTCCTTGCCCGCATCTTTTCGGTGGCCGGGGAGCGGAGCACGCTGGTCCTCCGTCATGAGGATCCGGACCTGGACCAGGAGAGCTGTCGGGTTCTCCATGAGGCGGTGGGGCACTTTACCTCGAGCGGAATTGAGGTGAAGTTCCTGCCCACCAGGGGGATAGGAGGGATTCTCCTTCTCCGGGGAGACGTATCGAGCGGCGTCACCGATTCCAATCCGATCACCGAAGGGCGTCCGCTCGTGGAGGTCTTTCCCTTGCGGTCCCTGGCGGATGATCCCCGCGCCCGAAAAACTGCCGAAGTTCTCAATGCCTACCTCCGCTGGAGCTACCGGGAGCTTTCGGGGCATCCTCTCAATAAAAGCCGGGCGAAGAAGGGGCTTCCCCCCATCAACGCCGTCGGCACCCAGCGGGCCGGAATGATGCGCAGACTCCCTCCATTCACCGAGAAGTGGGGGCTCAAGGGGCTGATGATCGCCTCGGGTGCGGTTTACGGGGGGCTCGGTCAGGTTATTGGGATGGAAACGCGCCGGGTTGGGGATACGAACGACCCGGGACGGGACCTTCGACAGAGGCTCGAGATGGCGCACGGGG
>JAQVWF010000118.1 GCA_028698615.1 Syntrophorhabdaceae bacterium | reverse complement strand
GGATGTCCCCTAACTCCCCCTGTTCGCCGAGTGTCTTCAGGAATTTCTTGACGGTTCTTACGATTTGAACATTGACTTCAACCATATAAAGAGATCCTTGATCGCCGAAAGTTCGTTTTTTGGTGAAGTCTTCTGTGCATTTCTCCCTGAAGCTTCTTTTCTCGTCGGGATATCTCGATTCGAGATTGTATGCAGTGACCGTGATAAGTTGTGTTATGCGCGTTTCGGACAATTCTATGCCCGCCCCCTCTGCGAGGCGGATCAGGTTGTGGGAATACGGCGCTTGCTCGCCCTTCCGGGAAACGTAAAGGGCCTTTGATATCTTCTCGATTGCAGGATGACCAAAAAACAGAGCATAAGAATAATCACCCCTTTTCCAATAAATGGTTGGCGACCTTCAGAGCCTCTTCTGCTCCTTCTTCCCAATATTTCCTGACTTTTTGCTTATCCATCTTCTGAAAAACTAACAGACAGCAAAGAAAAATGCAACCAGGACGTCCCCTGGCTCCCCCAAACCGCGCATCTATAGCATGCATCTGAGGTGATGTTGACAATGATTACAGATGGTGTTATCGTGTTATCATATAGGAGGATGGGATCGGATGATAAGAACGCAGATCCAACTTACCGAGGAACAGGCCTCCAGTGTCAAACAGATCGCGTCGTCAAGGGGAGTGCCGATGGCGGAAGTTATACGTGACGCCGTCGAAGCAGCCATTGCGGCCGGTACGAGGCCCGCTTCCGAGGAGAGACGCAACCGGGCCCTCGCGATCGCCGGCAAATTCAGGTCCGGAAAGAAAGACATATCCCGCAAGCATGACACCTACCTGACCGAGGCTTTCGGTCAATGAGTGTCTTCATAGACACTTCCGCCCTCTTCGCCCTGCTGGACGCCGACGACAACAACCACACCAGGGCAGCCGGGGCATGGCGCGAACTCATCGGTTCCGGGCAGAATCTGGTAACAACAAGCTATGTCCTTGTGGAGAGTTGCGCGCTCATCCAGAACAGATTGGGTTTTGAGGCGGTACGGGGGTTCTGCGATGATCTTGTCCCCGTTCTTTCTGTTGAATTTGTCGCTTCCGATATACATCGACTGGGGACGGCCGCCCTTCTCGCCGCTTCGAGGAAAGGGCTCAGTCTGGTGGATTGCGTCAGTTTTGAGACGATGCGTGAACTGGGCATACGCTCAGTATTCACCTTCGACCGTCATTTTCGCGAGTACGGATTCACAGCCCTGCCCTGATCAGGAACGGCGACATCCTTTGTATTTTCACATTCGTTGTCTTTCACCGAGCCCGGGGCTTCAGCGATTGCATCAAAGAGATTAGCGTTCGTGAAATCAGCTTGACACTATCCTACTTCACATGTCACGGGTTGTTTGCTGTGGTGTGTTCTCTAAGTCGAAACCTTTCTTTAACCCATCGAGCGCGGGGTATCATTGCCGGACAGCCGTTAGCGAAGGATCACGGGACCCGTTGCGGTTTCGGGGAGCGCGGACCGGGCACGAAGTGACCGGGACCGGTGCGTCTGACTGCACCGGGTTGGCAGAAGGCTAATAGCTTATTTCTGCGGATTTCCAGATTACAGTTTCGCTCCCACCTTTGTCCGCAATGAGCATCGAGCGAGCCGAGATCGCATAACGGGTGTGATCCGCAACGTGGCTGCCCGGCAATGATACCCCGCGCGGACCTCTCATGATAAGAAGAAGCAGAAGAAAAAAGACCCAGACGCACAAGCTGGATCCCGGATCAAGTCCGGGATGACGGCAGGCGAGAGTCCGGGATGACGACAAAGAGGACTTTATCGACAGCCACTCAAACCACTCAAACCGCCCCTCAGTCCAATATCTCCTCTTTAATGTCCAGTCTCTTCCCGCAGACCCTGCAATAGTACGTCTCCACCCATATTCTCACACCATCACGATTGATCTTCTGTCCACCATCATAGCGGACATGTTCATTGCAGTTATGCTCTTCCATTTTCTTGCTTTTGTCGCGGTCTTCCATGTCGTTACCTCCCTTGTCATTGTCAGGCGTTCAGCGCCGTTGCGGGGTTGTCGGGGTAATCGGGGGGTGGGCCCGGGTCTTGGAGAAGGGGCAGGGGGTTCAGGGTTCCTGAACGGTAGAAGGATTCTGTCAGTTCTATGCAGACCCAATCCTGCGTGTCACAGTCGATGAGGCGGCGGGCGATGGGTTGGATCAGTTTTCGGTCGATGAGGCGGGCCATGTCGCGGGCGCCGGCCCAGGGTTTGTCGGTGGCTCCCAGGAGGTGGTCGAGGAGGCGGTCTTCGGTGTATATGAGGAAGATGCCTTTCTCCTGGAGGCGCCTTAGTGCTTCGTCCAGTTTCTGGCTCATGATCTTCTTGAGGATCGGAACCGTGGGCGTCTTGAAGATTATGATCTCGTCGAGCCTTCCCAGGAATTCTTCGGGGAAGTATTTTGCGAGGAGGGCGAAGGGGTCGCCGGGGTTTTCCGTCGCCGAGAATCCCAGTTTCACCCTGTCTGTGTCGCGGTGGGTGAGGACGTTCGTGGTGAGGATGGCGACGCAGCGGCTGACGTCGAAGCGCTCTCCCATGCCGGAGGTTATCCTTCCCTCGTCGAGCAGTCCCATGAGGAGCCTGTGGACGTCGGGGTGGGCCTTTTCGATCTCGTCGAAGAGGACGACGCCGCTCGACCTTTCCTGAAGCCAGCGGGTGAGAAGGCCGTCGGCGGTCCCGAGGGAGGAGCCGTAGGGCATGCCGATGAGCTTGTGCACGC
>JAQVWF010000117.1 GCA_028698615.1 Syntrophorhabdaceae bacterium | reverse complement strand
AAAAACAATTTATACATTTTCCACTTCCCAAAAATATTCGCTCAATTTTATCCCCATCTTTTGTTTATGTTGATGTTAAGACATCTAACTATATTTAAGTTTTTGGATTACGAATATAAATTCATAAGTATTTCCTGGTTACTAATGTATTTATATGCCTATAGCCATATTATTTTAGGGAGTTTAAATGATAAGTATAGTCTCAAAGAACAGAGAATTATTGTCTATTTTTTATACTTTTCTTAAGATATCGGGACTTACCATTGGAGGGGGATACGCAATGGTACCAGCTATTGAGAGAAACCTGATTAATAAAAAACTAATAACTGAAAAAGAGTTTTTTAATATACTTTCAATCGCACAGTCTATGCCCGGTCCAATAGCATTCAATTTATCAATACTATTGGGTAAAAAACTAAGGGGGTTTTGGGGTGCAGTATTTGCATCATTTGGGGTTATCATTCCTCCATTTTTTGGAATAATAATAGTTGCTAGTTTAATACAAGCCAATTCTGGCAGTGTTTATGTGGCCAAATTTTTGAATGGGTGTTATATAGCAACTGTTGGATTGACTTCATACGTGCTTTATAAAATAATGAAAAATATCAATTATAACAAAATTACTATCCCTCTTTTTTTATTTGGTGTATTGTTTATTATTCTAAATAAAAACTTGACATTTTTTGTATTTCTTTTTTTAGTTTTTATTAATTATTTTTATGAAAAGGGAGGGATTGATTGCTAAACATTCTATTTATTTTCTTCTACATTGGTTCAATATCTTTCGGGGGTGGGTGGGCTGTTGTTGGATTGATTAAGGATATAATGATTGGCCAAAATTATTTAAATTTTCCAGAATTTAAAGAAATTTTAACTGCGGCACAATTAACACCGGGGCCAATCGCAGTCAATATGGCAACTTATGTTGGATATAAATACTATGGTTTTATCGGAGCTATATTAACCACATTTTTTTTGCTTTTACCCCCGATAATAATCATGGCTAGTTACTTAACGTTAAAGAAATCAATAAAATTAAAAAAAGAATATTTTATTAATTCTCTAGCTCTTGGAACCGCGGTACTTGTTTTTATAACATTATATTCCTTAGGAGTTCAATTTATATTAAATCTTGATATAAAGGCGGTAATACTAGCATTAGCAATATTTATTTTACTTGTTAAAACTAGAATAGACCCAATCTTTTTTATAATTGGATCAGGATTCATAGCAATTTTAGTGTTGTGATGATTAGTAGTTAGATTTATAAATTATGAATAAATATTCATATTGAAGATATCATAAAAACGAAGTGTATTATTATGGATAATAGGAAGTTTAAGTGTTATGACTGCAACTACGAGTGGGATTTACCTCACGGGACTGGAAAAATGGGCATTAACTTGAACTGCCCTAAATGTAACAGTTCGAATGTACACAGAGTCAACGGTGGTAGGTATGGAAACAGAACTGGATTTTGTAGATCAAATAATCCAAATTTAGACAATAACAAAAATTAAATAACAATATTTTTCTTGAAACGGATAAGATATTATGAAAGTAACAATACCTACTGGTTTTATTTTGGAAATAGAAGATGAAGTATTCTCTCATCTTTTGGCAAAGTATCAACATTTTGGGAGAAATCAACTCCGTCAGACATACAACGTTGAAATTAATTGAAAATATTTTAGTTAAATAGAATATTAGGGGATATAAATGGAATCAAATCTCAAAGAGCACTTGAAAGTTCAAAAAATGAATATTGATGAAAGAATGTCAAAAATAGGAAAAAAAATTGCAGTTGGAAGTGGTAAAGGGGGAGTGGGGAAATCCGTTGTAACTTCTCTTATTGCTTCTTACCTTGCAAAACAAGGAAAAACAGTAGGTATACTAGATCTCGATATAACTGGTCCAAGTATACCCATGATGTTTGGAATAGATGAAAAACCAATTGGAGGCAGTTCTGGAATAATACCTGTTGTTTCTAAAAGTGGCATTAAGATTATGTCAATGAGTCTTTTTCTACCAAATAACGAAGACGCCGTTATTTGGAGAGGATTAAGAATAAGTGGAGCTGTATCACAATTTCTTGCAGATGTTTTATGGGAAGATATCGATTATTTGTTATTTGATTTACCCCCTGGAACTAGTGATGTTCAACTTACCTTAATGCAAAGTATTAAACTTGATGGATTTGTAGTTGTAACCTCTCCTCAAATTTTAGCTTCAACAATAGTGAAAAAAGCAGTTTCCATGGCAGAAGAGTTGAATGTTAAAGTATTGGGCGTAGTTGAAAATATGGCATATGCATCATGCCCCACATGTGGAAAAAAAATTGATCTATTCGGAAATGGGGAAAACTCTAAGATGGGAATTCCAGAAATAGGCAGTATACCAGTAGATCCCGAGATATCTAGACTATGTGATGATGGTAAAATCGAGAATTATCAAATAGATCTTGATAAAATCTATCAGATTATAGAGAATATTTAAGGCATATACACATTTTTCTAATTAGAATGCCCCTATAAAATTAAATACCGGGATATTTTTATTTATTTTTGTATTTTGTCTAATACTTATTGATTTATTCATTTTAACTTCTTTTTATTAAATATAATATTATTAATAAAATTTATAATTAAAATAAAATTAGAGTTTGTTGTTAGTTTGGCATATCAAATAAATATTCTAAATAGAAACACTTAAATATTATTTGTATGAGGTATCTCTGAAGTCCGTTTAATGGACTTTAAAAATCTTGGACATGATATCCTGTTTTTGGATATCAAAAAAAGGAGGAATACTATATGCCAAAATATAGCGATAAAATAGATTTGTATTCTGACAGGGGTAAACTCATTGAGAGTGGAGTCCCGTTGGA
>JAQVWF010000116.1 GCA_028698615.1 Syntrophorhabdaceae bacterium | reverse complement strand
TGTTCTCTGTCGTTGCGGCGAAACGAGCCTCCCTGACGCGGGCCGGGAATTTCTTCTCCGGGAATGCGTCAACGGTGAAGATGGCGATCTGGCCCTCCTTCACCTGACCCACATCGGCCTCATCGACGAAGACGCGGAGCTCCATCTGTCCCAAATCCTCCGCAAGCTTGAAAAGGAGCGGCGTCTGGAGGGACGCGGCAACGGTCTGGCCAGGTTCCACCTTCCGCTCCAGGATGATCCCGTTTATCGGGGAACGTATGGTCGCCTTGGCCAGATCGGACCGGTTGGCCTTGAGCGTCGCCTGCGCCTTTGCGATGTCCGCCCGGGCGGTGGCTTCCTGTGCCTTTGCCCGTTTAAAGGCCGCATCGGCAGAGTCGTATTCGGTGCGGGAGGGAACTTTTCCACCGCTGAGTTCCAAACTCTCCTTGAAACGGTTCAATTTGCTTTGCGTCTCCGACACGGTGGCCTGCGTCTCGAGGAGTTTCGCCCTGGCGTAGTTCAGTGTCGCTTCCGACTGGAGAACCTGGGCATCCAGTTTTGTCGTGTCCAGTTTTGCGAGAACCTGCCCTTCTTTCACCTTATCGTTGTAGTTCACAAGAACAGCCTTGATCGTTCCCGACACCTCCGTGCCTACCTCCACCTGCTCGACAGGCTGAAGCGTCCCTGTAGCGGTGACGGTAACGGTCAGGTCGCCCTTCTTCACCTCCGAGGTCCTGTAGCTGACATCCGACCTTCCCGTGGATGCGTACAAGACCACCGCCCCCGCAAGAAGAAGTGCGGCGGCGACCGAGGCGAACCATATCGTTTTCTTCTTCAACCCCTTCCCGGGGGCCGCCGACCCGAGGACCTTCATTATGTACGGGGTATCGTCACGAGTTTCTTCCATGGAGGGCTCCTTGTCGCTAAAGTTTTTGATCCGCGTTATCAGTTCTTTCATCATGCTGTCTATGAAGTCGCTGCCGGCAGGGAATCGGTTACAACAAATGTAAAATTCCGTTTGAGTGGTCGTTATGGAACATCATCCCTTTTCACTACATGTAACCTTTTCGTTGGATCCGTCGACTTAAGAGGGAAGGAGTGGGTGGAAAAGAACCGCCCGACAAAAAATGATGGAAAACAACCTTTGGGAGACAGGAACAGGAACGGCGATGCGGAATCATGCCCCATTCCCGGCAGGCTCGAGGCGGCAAAGAGATGGGCGCCCCACGGACATGGAACTTGCCCTGCCCGGTCAGCTCTGTTATAACAGACCTGTATGGGTATCTGCCGTGATTGATCATGTCGAACAGGACAGGCGCGAATCGTCGGATCTCGTGTATATCAGCCGCGTCCTCAACGGCGAACGCAATGCCTTCGCATTTCTCCTCAAGAAATACAAGATGTACGTGCTCAAGATAGTCAATCGCCATATCCCCTACGAGGATGCCGAAGAGGTGGCTCACGACGCCTTCATCCGCGTCTACGAGTCCCTCGCTAAGTTCACCGGTCCCGAGGGGTTCAGGCACTGGATAGCGGCCATTGCCACGCGAACCTGCTACGACCACTGGAGACGCGCATACAGGTCCAAAGAGGTTGTCATGAGCTCTCTTGGCGACGAGCACCGCGAATGGCTCGAGCGGGTCGAAACCAGTTCCGCCGGAGTCTCCATCGAGGATATCGGCAGACAGGTCGAGGCGCGGGACGTTCTCAATTGGGCGCTGGCCAGATTGACACCCGAAGACCGGATGGTGCTTGAACTTGTCTATCTGGAGGGCCTGTCAGTTCGCGAGACCGCCAGCCTCCTCGGATGGAGCACGGCGAACGTGAAGATACGCTCATTCCGGTCGCGCAAGAAGCTTCGTAAGCTCCTTAAGGACGCCGGCAGGAAATGAAGGAGGATACAATGGGATCCCTGGAAAATGGAAGAGAAAGACTGGAGAAGGCCCTCGCCGCCGCTTACAGGAACCGCGGCGGACCCGAACCGGGCGAAGCATGGGAAACGCGGGTCATGAACGGCATACGGGACCTGCCCTGCGAGACGCAGGGCACCCCCTGGTGGGACATATCGGGAAGGCTCTTCTGGAGGGTTTGCCCCGTCGCCTGCGCCATCATCATTTTCCTTACCATTGCCGTGTTCCGTTATGATCTGGCGGCGGAGTCGTACCTGGCGCAGCTCATGGCCGATGATACAGTCGAGATGGTCCTGCTGGGCCCCGACAACGGTTGACAGGGAGGGCAGTCATGAATAACGCAAAATTTATTATCACTCTCGCGCTGGTCCTGCTGGTGGGAATCCTTGCCGGTGCGCTGGGGACCCGGATATATTTCAAACATCAACTGCAGGGGCATCAGCCCGAAGGGCACCGCAGTTCCGAAGAGAGGGTGAGCGAGATCGTGAATAAACTCAACGACGACCTTCGACTGGACGCCTCCCAGAAAGCAGACATCGAAAGGATAATCATCGCGACGGATGCAAAGGCGACCGCCATCAGGGCGTCTTACCAGCCGGAGCTCAAGAAGATCTTCGACCAGGGTTTCGATCTCGTAAAGGAGAAGCTCAACGACGGACAAAGGGCAAAACTGCGCGCACGGCGGGAGAAATTGTCCCGGCGGTACAATGCCCTTTACTTCCGGTCTCTGCGCACAGCCAATAAGGGGATTGCCGATGTGAACGTCCTGAAGGACCGGCTTGGTCTCGACGTGGCTCAATACGCACGGGTGGGGACCATTCTGGCAGACCAGAAGAACAGACAGGATTTCATAATAGCACGATATGAGAAATTGGAGAACCCCGACCTCGCCGCCGTAAACTCGGAGCTTGCGCAGGTGCGAAAAACGACAGAGAAACAACTCGCCGAGACCTTGACACCGGAACAATTGGCCCGCTACGGAAAGGAACGACACGACCTGTTGGTCAAGTGACGGCTTTACAGACTGTT
>JAQVWF010000115.1 GCA_028698615.1 Syntrophorhabdaceae bacterium | reverse complement strand
GCCACGGGCAGTTGCTAATACAAAGGGAGATTTAAGAGAATATCCTACATTTCCAAAATCAAAAGAGCTAACGCCTGCAAATATCATCAACACAAAAAAGCCCCTGCTTATTGCATCCAATTTAGCTTACGTTACTGGGGAAATTCCAAGAACTGTGAGTTTTGAGAATGGCTTAATTAGTAATAGAATTTACAAGAATGCCTCTTGGCATCCTGATCCCTTGATATTAGATGAACGTGCTTTGGTCTTTAATGTAAAAGACGAAGGTTTAGTAATCATTTCTGGGTGCGCTCATTCCGGAATAATTAACACTGTACGGTACGCACAATTGATTACAGGTATACCGAAGGTTTATGCAATTTTGGGGGGGTTTCATTTATCCGGAAAAGAATATGAAAAAAGAATAAACCGTAAAGTTAAAGAATTGAGACAAATCATTCCTGAGTAAATAATACCTTCACATTGTACGGGTTGGAGGGCAATGACTACCATTGCTAAAAAGTTCCCTACACCTTCATTTGGAATAGTATAGGAAATCACTACTTGTTGGGCTCAAGTTAAAATTCAACACTCTGGAGAATATCTTTGATAAGTAAAAAACCGTTCTCTAAAAGTAAACGTACAACGGCATTATTACTTGTAATTTTAGTTACTACTAGTTTTAGTGTCATCTTTTCAATTGCGTTAAGGAAAGAAAGCGTTGATATCCTTTCAGACTCTGCTACAGCAGAAAGTAGTAATGGCTTATTCCTTGATGAGTGGCCTCAATTTATGGGTGATTCGTCTTTAACACGTGCTTCAACTGGACCCGCTAGTTTTGGCTCTTTCCATCAACCAAGTAGGTGGCTAACTTAAACATAATGGCTTTATAACAACAGATTATCGTCGTTTGGAAGTTATAGTATTTGTACATCTTGCTCTGTCCCATCTGAGTAGTATTTGAAAAATTCTCGCCATTTCTTTATTACCCGGGGTCGTTCAAGTGCCATGAAATCGACAAATTTTGAAAACTGAAGAATTGTCTTGTAGTCTAACTTATGCTCGAGAATACTGGCGTCTTTAATCGCTGTATCGTGTGGGACTAAGATTATCTCAAGAAATCTCAGAAAGGTTTCATGCCTTTTGTTAATGACGTTTGCAATATTTTGCCCTTTTTTGGTTAATGTGACCGAACCATATTTTTGATGAACAATTAACCCTTGTTTTTGCAGTCTGCTCAGCATCTCGAAAACGCTCGCTGGCTTGATTCTTAACTCGGCGGCTACATCGCCGGTTCCAACATAACCCTGTTTACTTATTTTATCTATTACTCTGAGATAATCTTCAGCTCTATCTGTAACTTTTAGCATAATATCGCTAGACTTCCTGCCAAACGGATTATTTTGTGAACTTTACTATCTGACCATTATTTACTTTCGTCGTGTTGTGTATCTCGTTTAGGGTTGGATGATGTTGCTAGTAGATGGTTTTTCCTTCGTTTAGTGACGGCGATGTTTTCCCTTTTTTATATGCTTCGTATTTATTGAGCTATTTCTTTGCACTATAGGCAGGGGATGAGGGGTGATCAGCGGGTTTGTGAAGGCAGCTATATTTAGTTTTTTGCTTGCGGCGTGCGCTAAACTAAGGGTTAAGAGGTACATTGGATAAGGTTAGCTAGTCTCTTTGTATCAGCTTCGATAACCTTCAAATGTTCGGCAGTCGGCCATCCACGAATATCACCCATTCGACCTTGCGTGCTGAATTCTAACGAGCCATGAAATTCAGAGAGAATATACCATTCATCAAGAGTAGTAAAACCAATATGTTCAAAATATTGGCGTATATCTTTGCCGACCGGGAAAGCTTCATGAACGCCGGTGTGTGGTCCAGAATACGTTACAAAAATTAAGGTATTCTTCTTCGGAACCCTAGGCGCTTTAGGCTTTACCCTCCCATCTTCTTTATACTGGTTAAATTTCTTCCTAAGAAATGCTGTAACAGGTTGAGGTGCATGCCAGGAATAAGATGGGCATCCGATACAAACCAAATCGTAATCGAAATAGTCTATCGATTCTGCATCCTCAGGTTTTGTAATTGTAACATTGAAATTTGACTGTTCCAAACCCTTTTGTATTGCGTTTGCGACTTTCTCTGTGTTACCTGTTTTGGACCAGTAAATTATTAGTGCTTTTTTCATAGTATTTCGCATTGTCCTTTTTTACGGTTTTTACTTAAGGTTTGCTGGGTTCTGGCGTAATTTTTGAGGAGCGGACTGCTTTACCTTACAGAGTTACTAGTTTGACTATTTAGATCACCAGAGACCATTCAGCCCTTAAGGGCTTTAAAGAAACTTTGAGGTCATAGTCGTGAGATTGCTTGCCCACTCTTCCGCACTCGCATTTGGGAAAGACCAGCTTGCATGAACATGGAACTTGTTATCCAAGGTCATAGTTTTTAGGTCTGGTGCAAAATGCTTTAGCCCTGAAAGAATTAACGCTTCCATGTAGTAGGGTAAACCAATATACATGATAAGGTCCGGGTGTCCTTTGCCGTCAAGTCCCTGCCAAGTTCGGTCGACAATTCTGTTGCTGATATCCATTGCAGTCATGAAAGCGGCTGGTTGGTAACCTCTTTTTACGAAGTCACCAACTATGTGAGCTGTTGCTACTACTGGAACTTTGGATGCATTTGCAAGGTCGATGATATAGTCTATTACTGGTTTTCCCTCTAATGTTTGTGTAACTGCTCTGCTACCGACAATAAGAAGGGGACGAGTAGCTTTCTTGATCATTGCTACTGCTATCTCGGGTTTTTGGATTGGATTTGCTTTTTTAGTTGACGCAATTTCTGCACATTGCCATGGTTCACAGGACATATTTTTCTCCTCCATCTACTCCTTTGCTTTACGAATCATTCTAGGAAGCATTGTTGGGTCCGGGATTTTTGTTTCC
>JAQVWF010000114.1 GCA_028698615.1 Syntrophorhabdaceae bacterium | reverse complement strand
TCCTGTTGCAATGGCTATCCTTTCGGGGTCTATCTTTTCATTGTCTATCAGATGTTTCCGGATAACTTCGACAGTAATTTCCCGGTCCTTGCTTTCGGCCTGGATAAGGGCGATCGGGCGGATGAAATCGGGGTCTTTTTTGGCTATCTCTTCCAGCTTTTGCCGGGTCAATATCGTACTTGAAAGGGCTTGTTCCCAGTTCTTGTGTTCTGTAAGCATGATCGGAAGCTTGATCATGTCCTCCGCCTTGAGTTCCGAAGCGGAGACCTGATACAAAATATTGCTTCCCCGGATATCTCTCAGAGGCGTTGCCGTAAATTCTATCACGCACGCCGGGCTTACCCTTCCCAATGCCTCAAATGTCAAAGGGGTCCGGGCATTATGGGCCTCATCCATGATAATAAGGGGATTGTGGAGGTGAAGAAGATTTGCGAAGGAGAACTTGATCTGTCCCCGATCGGGGCCATCCTCCATTCTCTCAACCCCTGGCATATTGCCCGGAACACGGGAAAAATGGGGTTCGAAGTTTTCGTTGTGTGCATAAACGCGCCGGCCCTCGGTCTTGTCTACTCTCAAAGTGGCAAGGGTTCCGACAACTATACACACTTTTTCAGTCAGGTCCTGGGGCCGGATCTGCTCGACCTCGCCGATATCGTACACAACCACCCTTCCATCAAAAGCGTCGTCGAGTGCCCGGCGATAATGATGCCCGGGATCTTTCAGGGCGTCACGGGTCTGCTGGCGGATGGTATTCGTTGGAACGAGCCAGAGCACTACCGGGAAATCCTGTTCCAGATATGCCCTGGCTGCCACCCTTATGGAGTGGGAGGCAAGGATAGTCTTTCCGCCGCCCGTGGGAAGCCGGAGGCATATGTAAGGCACATCTTCCAGCCCATCCACAATTTTATATTTCTGTTTATGTTCGGTCAGGTCTTCAAAGGCCGCTTTTGCTCCCTGGACCCGCGCGGCTTCAAGGTATTTCTCAAGCATTTCGAGGGACTTTTTCTGATATGTCTTCAGTTCGAACATATTCATCGCGCCTTTACGTCGTAAGGTATCTGTTTGAATGTTATCTTTTCCATCCTGAGCTTTTCCGCGGGAAGACGGGAAAGCTCACCGTATATAACCTTGGGTCCGTCATGCGGTGGCAACCCTTTAAGAACCCTTCTTGTCAGGACATTGCCGCCTTCGGGCCGCCTGTCGCCCAAGATCCCGTTGAAAAGGAGATAATAAGCGGTATCGTTATGAATGCCAAGAAGTGGGATATCGCTTTCCTTGAGAAGTGGGATTTTAGTTTCACAGAACCAGACATGGGCTGCCAGGGTCCCAAACCGGATATCCTGATTGATCCGGCCGGCCTCATCGAACACAGCCTCCCCCAGCCGGTAAAAGCGGAATCCTCCGCCACCCTGCCAGTTTACCGCCTTGGAGATACCGCCCTGCTCTCCTTCGATGACTTTTCGCAAACGAGGTGAACAATGGGTGGCGGCGTGCTCGCCCATCTCGATACCGATGTAACGTCGGCCCATCTTATGGGCCACCGCAGCAGTGGTTCCGGAACCGACGAAGGAGTCTAAAATAAGGTCCCCAGGGTTGCTTGCTATTTCAATAATTCTTCTGAGCAACCTTTCAGGTTTGGGAGTGTCAAAAGCATCATCGGTACTGAACAGTTGAATAATCTCTTTCTTTGATTCTTGATTATGACCGACTTCGTCATTTGACCACCAAGACCATACGCTGACACCTCGCTGTTCGGACAGAAAGTTCTTTATTCGAGGCCGCGAGCACCCTTTGCTCCCAAACCAAATTCTACCTTCGCCCTGCAGTCGTATAAACTCGGTTTCTATATTCACCCAGCACCTGCCGCCGGGTGGCTCGTAGGTGACACCTCCCGGCGTTGTGATAGAATACATTTGATTCGGCCGCCATCCCTGAGCGGTAAAATCCGTTGAGACCCATGGGCCTCTTGGATCATTGTCCGGGTTTTTATATGCAGATGTGTTTTTTTGTATTGTGCTCAATTTATTTAATCTGGGTGTTCCTCCGGCCTTACCATAAACGAAAATATGATCGTGAGCCGCCCCGAGCATTAATCGGGCATCCGGGGACGTTCGTTTTTGCCAGAGCACATTGGCTATGAAATTCTTCCTTCCAAATATCTCATCCATGATCACTTTTAAATAATGACCTTCATTATCATCAATAGAAACCCAGATGCTTCCATCCTGAGCAAGAAGTTCTCTCAGAAGTTCGAGACGGGGGTACATCATCGAAAGCCACTTGGCATGTTCAAGGTTGTCATCATAATGCTCGAAGGCACTTTTGGTGTTGTAAGGCGGGTCAATATAGATGCATTTCACCTGGCCGGCATAATAGGGAAGAAGCGCCTTAAGCGCGTCCAGATTATCTCCCTGAATAAGCATGTTTCCGGTGGCGGGATCGCCGAAGGATAATTCTGGTACGGCATCAAGGAGACGATACGGGGCGCTTTGTGAAAGCTGCAGATCGGTTTCTCTGGTAAGCCAGGACAGAGTCGGCATGCCTGATTAGTCCTTTTCTAATTAATGAATAATGCAATTGTACCGTAACGGTCACTCAAAAAACAAAACATTTTACCCCGATAACGAGACATTGTTCTGATACACCGTCTCCGAGCTCCCCTCTTCCTGCCTGATACCGTTTCCGTTCACCTCGACCAGGATGTCCATGAATATCCGGTCAAGTCCAGCGGGGTCCCTCGTCTCGGAGGGCCGCATCCCCTTCCCGTCCAGCCTCTCGATCTGCTCCATAAGGAATGTGGAGATGATCTCGTTTCTGGGCCCTTTCCGGAGTTCCTGCCCTGCCTTTTTGGCGGCGACGAGGGCATCGATCTCTCTGCGGACCTTTCCGGCGGGCAGAATGGCATCGACGAGCTTCGCGAATTCGGTAGGCGGGGCGCCAAGGTCCCGTTCTATCCACATAGCGGCAAGGACCGGCCTTAAGACATAAAAATACTTCTTTGTC
>JAQVWF010000113.1 GCA_028698615.1 Syntrophorhabdaceae bacterium | reverse complement strand
AAACGGGAAGGCTTGAGGCCGCATTTTTGACGAGAAAATCCCCCAACGCCATGAACATCACCACCATGTTTACCGGTCTTGACGCCGCGAGAGAGGCCATAACCGATACAGCGGAAAAGTTCAGGGAGACACTGGTGGAGATGCAAGAGCACCGGAAACAGATCAAATAATTCAATGATGATCACTATTTGCCGCAGCAGTTCTCAGTTCCCGTAAGGGTTTGATCGAGTTATTGTCAATAGTTGTGTACGAGATTATTCCCGGCGTATCCTCCGCTGCCATCGTTATGCCACCCGTGACGTCTCTCGGGGGCTTTGCGAAAAAGAAAACCAACCATCCCTCCCGTGGCAATGATCTAACCCTTAACTCTTATTGGGATTATCCGTATCCTTGCAAAATATAATGAATACGCTATAATCGACGTAGATGTCAGAGATGATGGAGACGAAAGGGCACAGACAAAAGAAAAAAGGCTGCCATGTCAAAAAAAGATGTTCCAACCCAACCCCGGTTCCTTGAGCCCCGCTCTATAATCCTCATCTGCATTGCGGTTTTTCTCTTCCTTTCCGGGAGCGCCTTCTTCGTGTCTTACGATCATTATCAGGAGACCAAAGAACTCTCCCTCAAGAAAGACCGTGCAACAGCGCATCTGCTTTCCATGGTTCTCGAGGAGCACGTCCGGGCGATAACGAAGACCATGGAATCCTACACCAACCGTCCCCTTCTGCTTAATGCAGTAAGGAATAAGAATGTCGAAAAGACAAGAGAACATCTGGTAAACATCATAAAGAACGACCCTTACACCGAAAGCCTGGTCATCACAGACAGGGGAGGGACATTATGGACCTCATATCCCGAGCGTCCGGAGGTCATTGGCAAAAACTTTGCCTACCGGGAGTGGTACAAGGGGGTAAGCAGGAACTGGAAACCTTATGTATCGGATGTGGCCCTGAGGGTCGTCGCTGAAAAAGACCTCGCCGTCCAGATCGTTACCCCTTTCATAGATGGTAAAGGGGAGATAATCGGCATCCTTCTGAACACGCAGCGTACGGTCGGGCTGGCCAGGATCATGCAGCAGGTAACTGTCGACCCCGGTGCATCTGCGAACATTACCGACCGGAAAGGCAGTATGATCTTCAGTTCCCGATTTGCCCACGAAAAGGAGATAACCCCTTATCCATTCTATGCCGTGAAGGACGGGTTGATATCATCGGCAAAGAACCGCTCCGCAGCCGTTGCCGACCCTTTGCTGGGCGGGAGGACGTACTATCTTTCCTATGCGCCGGTTGCCGGCCCCGGCTGGTCTGTTTTCGTTGGGCGCGACAGCCGTCAGATCGTGATGTCGGGGTTATCAGAGTACATCAAAACAGGGGTAATGACCCTCGTGCTGTTCCTGTTGTCTGTTCTCTCCCTCGTCTATTTCAGAAAAAGGGCGACATCACAGCGGTTGCTGGACCAGATACGGGCGGACGAGGAAATACGGAAGGAACGCGATCAGGCACAGATGTACCTGGATATCGCAGGGGTAATGATCGTTGCCTTGAACGCGGAAGGCCATATCACTCTTATCAACAGAAGAGGTTGTGAGATACTCGGTTACACCGAGCAGGAGATGATGGGGCAAAACTGGTTTGATATCTGTCTGCCGGAAGAGATGTGCGAAGAGGTGAAAGGCGTCTTTAATGAATTGATGGCGGGAGATCTTATCCCTGTCGAATACCATGAGAATCCCGTTCTGACAAAAGCAGGCGAACGCCGTATAATTGCTTTTCACAATGCCATCTTGCGCAACCAGTCATCCCAGATCATCGGTTTGTTATCCTCGGGAGAGGATATCACCGAGCGCAAACAGGTGGAGGAAGAAATCCGTAGACTCAACGCTGAGCTCGAGCAGCGTGTCCATTACCGCACTGCCCAGCTTGAAGCCGCCAACAAAGAGCTGGAGGCCTTCTCCTACTCCGTCTCCCACGACCTCCGCGCGCCTCTCCGACATATCAGCGGGTATGCCGATCTGTTGATCAGGGATCTCCACGATGCCATTCCCGAAAAAGGAAAACATTATCTTGATACCATCGCCGATTCCGTGCACCAGATGGGCACATTGATCGACGACCTGCTGCAGTTTTCAAGAACCGGCCGACAGGACATGCAGCGGGCCGATCTGGACATGAGCAATGTTCTCCAGGAAGTGCTGGAGACGATAAAAGGTGATAGCAAAGAGCGCCGCATCGAATGGGTCATCGCAACTCTGCCGCACGTCCGTGGCGATTATTCCCTGCTGAGATTGGTCTGGTCAAATTTGCTTGGCAACGCAGTCAAGTTTACCCGAATAAGGGAAAACGCCAGGATAGAGATCGGTGTCCATGAAGAGAGCGGGGAATTTGTTTTTTTTGTCCGTGACAACGGTGTTGGCTTCGATATGCAGTATGCGCATAAGCTGTTCGGTGTATTCCAGCGCCTGCATTCCTCAAAAGAGTTTGAAGGGACCGGTGTGGGACTTGCCAACGTGCGCCGTATCGTTCTCAGGCACGGAGGCCGCACCTGGGCTGAAGCAGAAGCGGACAAAGGAGCTGTCTTTTATTTTACATTGCCAAAGAAGAAGGAGGGGAAGCCATGATCGGCTTAAGAGTAATCCTGCTCGTGGAAGACGATCCGAAGGATCTCGAATTGACTCTCAGGGCCCTGGCCGAAAATAACCTTGCCAACCGTGTAACGGCTGTGGAAGACGGTGTGGAGGCAATGGACTATCTGCGTTACGAAGGTAAATACAAACTGCGCAAACAGGGGTATCCCGCAGTAGTACTCCTGGATATTAAGATGCCGCGCATGGATGGCATTGAGGTGCTTCGGGCTATTCGAAGCGACGACAAACTGAAAACGATTCCCGTTGTTATTCTTACTTCTTCCCGTGAGGAACCGGACTTGAAACGTTGTTATGAACTTGGAGCTAACGCCTATGTGGTGAAACCGGTGGATTTCAAGGAATTTATTGATGCAGTGAAACAGGTGGGGGGTTTCTGGGCCGTGATCAATGAACTGCC
>JAQVWF010000112.1 GCA_028698615.1 Syntrophorhabdaceae bacterium | reverse complement strand
GGGATCCTGACGGGGAGGACAAAATGAACATACTTCTTATATATCCCAAGTATCCTGATACCTTCTGGAGCTTCAAGCATGCCCTGAAGTTCATATCGAAGCGGGCCCTTCACCCACCACTGGGTTTGCTCACCGTTGCCGCAATGCTCCCCGGGGAATGGAAAAAGAGACTCGTCGATATGAACATTGCCAATTTGAAGGACAAGCACTTTCGATGGGCCGATTATGTTTTTATCGGGGCCATGGCAGTCCAGAAGGAATCGGTCAGGGAGGTCATTGAGCGGTGCAAGACGGCAGGCGTCAAGATCGTTGCCGGAGGCCCTCTCTTTACCGCAAATCCCGAAGAATACCCCGACGTGGATCACCTGATACTCAATGAGGCAGAGTTTACCCTCGCCCCTTTCCTGGAAGACCTTGCCAGAGGTGAGGCCAAACACATTTACTCCTCACGGGCATTTCCCGAGCTTGATAAGACTCCCGCTCCTGCCTGGGAACTCGTTAAGATGAACAGGTATCATTCGATGAATCTTCAATATTCCCGGGGTTGCCCGTTCAGCTGTGAATTCTGCGACATTACCACGCTCTACGGGCATAAGACCCGAAGCAAGACGACGGAGCAGGTGGTCAATGAACTGGAAGCCCTTTACAGGGCGGGATGGAGAGGCAGTATCTTCTTTGTTGATGACAACTTCATAGGCAACAAGAGGAAGCTCAAAGACCATGTGCTGCCCGCCATGATCCAGTGGATGAAGAAGAGACGGTATCCTTTCGACCTGGCAACAGAGGCATCGATCGACCTCGCGGACGATGAAGAACTGATCAGACGGATGATACAAGCAGGGTTCGAGGGTGTGTTCGTTGGTATTGAGACTCCCGACGACAGTTCCCTCAAGGAGTGCAACAAATTCCAGAACAGGAACCGGGACCTTCTTGCCGGAGTGAAACGGATCCAGCAGCTCGGCCTCCGCATCAGGGGGGGCTTTATCGTGGGGTTTGACAGTGATTCTCCCGAAACATTCGAAAGGCAGGTCCGGTTTATACAGGAAAGCCGGATCGTCACCGCCATGGTGGGCATGCTCAATGCGCCAAAGGGCAGCCGGCTTTACGAAAGACTCCGGGAGGAAGGCCGACTGAAGCAAGATGTCACCGGAGACAATACGGACTTTTCCACGAACATCATTCCAAAGATGGGATATGAGAATCTGGTCACTGGATACAAAGAGGTGATCAGCGGCATCTATGCGCCTCGCGCATACTATGAACGCGTCAAGGCCTTTCTCAGGGAATACAAGCCTTTGGAAAAGAGAAGACGAGGCCTGCATTTCAGATACATCCGGTATAATCTCCACTATCTTGACGCGCCTTTCAAAACCCTGGTGATACTGGGAATAAAGGACAAGGCCAGGCTCTACTACTGGAAGCTTGTTTTCTGGTCTCTATTCAGGCGGCCGCGGCTCCTGCCCATGGCAATAGCATACATGGTGTACGGGTTCCACTTTCGGAAAGTTTTCAAAACCATGTATTAAGGCAGGGCAATAGCAAGTGATGACAAAACTTATCGGCAACCTGCCCCATCTGTGGGCACATCTTCGTGGAAACAGTTTAACGCCAAAGCGCTCCGGCGATGAGCCGCCGCTGAGGTCAGAGTTGTTCAGCGCCTCCCAGATGGAGCAGCACGGTAAGACCCTTGCCGGCGCACACACCCTGGGCCCGGACCATTTTGCCGAAAAATTGCTGGCCCGGCTTGGTGAGAATGAAAACGTTCTTCTCAATGTTAGGGAACTCCTGACAGAGGCCCTCAAAGGAAACAGGAGGGTTACGCCGGCAGGGGAATGGCTCCTCGACAACTTCTATCTCATCGAAGAACAGATCCGCACAGCCAAAAGACACCTGCCAAAGGGCTACAGCAAGGGCCTGCCGCGTTTGAAAAACGGCCCGTCAGCGGGCCTTCCCCGGGTGTACGACATTGCGCTGGAAATAATCTCTCACGGTGATGGACGGGTTGATCCTGATGGCCTGGGCAGTTTCGTGGCGGCCTATCAGACAGTCGCCGCGCTGAAGCTGGGAGAATTGTGGGCGATACCCATCATGCTGCGCCTGGCGCTCATCGAAAATCTCCGGCGTGTCACAATGCGGATCGCCTCCCACAGAACCGACAGGAACCTTGCCGACTACTGGGCAGACCGTATTACCGCGACTGCCGAACAAAATCCCAAGGATCTGATCCTGGTCATTGCCGACATGGCACGCTCAAATCCTCCAATGGTCAGCTCCTTCATCGCCGAGCTTACGCGCCGTCTTAAAGGCCAGGGCCCCACTCTCGCACTGCCGCTGACCTGGATCGAGCAGCAGCTCTCCGAGTCAGGTCTGACGATCGAACAGCTGATACAATCAGAAAACCAGCAGCAGGCGGCGGACCAGCTATCCATAAGCAACAGCATCGGCAGCCTCCGTTTCCTGGGGGCCATGGATTGGCGCACATTTGTTGAGACCATGAGCATTGTCGAACGAACCCTCTGCGAGGACCCGGCGGGTATGTACGGCGGGATGGATTTTGCCACCCGCGACCAATACCGCCATGTGGTGGAGAACATTGCAAAGAGCGGCCCATTGTCCGAAAACGAGGTGGCTCGCGTTGCCATCCGTCTTGCCGGTGAGCGCAAGGGCCACGCAAATGGCGGCGGACGCGAGGACCATGTCGGCTTCTACCTGATCGATAAAGGGCTGGAAGAGCTCGAAGGATTGGCCGGGGTACGTCTGTCGTTCACTGAAACCGTTCGAAAAGTCGTCCGCCGATCCCCGCTGTTCTATTATCTTGGGGCGATCTGTATCATCACCGCCATCTTCACCGGGTACTTGCTTACCGAAGCTCATTCCATGGGGTTATGCGGTCCCTGGTTGTGGTTTATCGGTGCGCTTTCGCTTCTGTGTGTCAGCCAGCTGGCGATTGCCCTGGTAAACTGGCTCACGACCCGAGTTGTAACACCCCGGTTCCTTCCCCGAATGGACTTTTCCAGGGGAATTCCCCGGGAATCGTCCGCCCTGGTCATAGTGCCCACCATGCTCAC
>JAQVWF010000111.1 GCA_028698615.1 Syntrophorhabdaceae bacterium | reverse complement strand
CTGAAGAAGGGACGAGAAACCGCACGGGCCAGCAACCTGGTCTATTTTTAATTTTCGAAGAGCGTCCCCCTCACCCCGGATTGGTTTTTTTTGAATCCAGATACGATTGAGTCGCGGCTGTTTGCCGGCGACACGATGTTCCTAGGATTCCACGTAGCGTAGTCTTCTCAGTTTTATCACCACGTGGACGTCTTTTCCCTCCTCGAGGGACAGTTCATCAAAGGCACTGGCGGGCAACTCGGCAAGAAGCCTGTTTTTTCCTATAGATACCCTGACCCTTACGTTTGAACCATAACGCGAGATCTCCTCCACCTTTCCGGTGAAGCGGTTCAGGGCCGGACCCGGCGGTTTCACGTCAGATATGTAGATGTCGTCCGGCGGTATGGCGATTTTCCTGATATTGCCCCCGTCGTAGGGGAGCACCATAGTCATCTCATCGGAGACAACCTCCACGAGGCCGGACGTGAGGATTCGAGACCGGTCACACTCTATGATGTTGGGCATTCCGACGAATTCGGAGACAAGCTCGTTCCGGGGATCGAAGAAAAAGTCTTTGGGGGTAGATACCTGCTCGATCCTCCCATGGGACATCAGTGCTATCCTGTCTGCGATCTCTTCCGCCTCCCTGAGATCGTGCGTCACGTACACCGTCGTCATCTCCAGTTTCTTAAGGAGGGAGATAAGCTCGGTTCGCAGGTATTTGGCCGTCTGGTGATCGAGACTTGCCGTGGGTTCGTCGAGGAGGAGTACTTTCGGGGACGGTGCGAGGGAGCGCGCGAGGGCGACACGCTTTCTCTCGCCGCCGGACAGCGTATGGGG
The DNA here is from genome assembly GCA_028698615.1 of Syntrophorhabdaceae bacterium. Taxonomy (NCBI): domain Bacteria; kingdom Pseudomonadati; phylum Thermodesulfobacteriota; class Syntrophorhabdia; order Syntrophorhabdales; family Syntrophorhabdaceae; species Syntrophorhabdaceae bacterium. The sequence goes on along the minus strand of JAQVWF010000111.1, from coordinate 2,394 downwards.
ATAACGGTGTGCAAGGTGTTTTATATGTACCATCTCCATCAAAGATGAAACCCGCCCGTCTGCCGCGTTTTTCTCCATTCCTGCGGCGCTGAGGCCGAAGGTGATGTTTGCCTCCACGGTCATGTGCGGGAAGAGGGCAAGGCCCTGGAACAGGTAGCCCACACCCCTTCTTCTCGGCGACACCTTGTCCACATTTACGCCATCGATAAGCACGCTGCCTTTGTAATCCGCGACCCCGGCAATAACATTCAGCAGGGTTGTTTTCCCGGCGCCCGTTGTTCCCACAATGACAAGGATCTCCTTATCCATGATCCTGAGATCTACGTTTTGGCAAATGTGCCTGCTCATGTTTGCGAGTTCGATATCAGGCATGGTTGCTCCATTCGCCGATCATGCGCCTTTCCATGATGACAAAGACCCTTTCAAAGAGAAGGCACATGACGGAAAGGACTGCGAGGCATACCATGATGATATCGACCCGGACCAGGCTCTCGGCCTGCATGAGCAGGGCGCCGATGCCCGTCGGAATCGCAACCATCTCCGCGGCTATGAGGACCCGCCATGACATCCCGGCTTCCAGTCTCAGGCCTGTGAAGATATTGGGAAGCGCCAGAGGTATGATGACCTTAAAGAGTATCCTCATATTTGAAGCCCCCAGCGTCTCGGCGGCCTGTATGTACCTCCGGTCGACATTTCTGATCCCTGTGGCCGTGTTGTATACCACCGGAAAAAATGAACATATGAATATGATCGTAATGGGAAGCATCTCGTTTATGCCTATCCACAACATCAGGAGCGGGAGCCAACCCAGGGCAGGAATGGGATACAGGAGGCTTATTATGGGGTTGAGCGCCTTATTGACAATTCCGCGCCACCCCATTATAACCCCCACAAAGATACCAGCTATGGAACCGCTGCAAAGACCGATCAGAACACGAACCAGGCTGCTCATGAAGTTCTTTCCCAGAACCCCGTTTACCGTAAGGTGATAGAACTCCTTTACCACCGCTGAAAAGGGAGGGAAGAAAAACTGTCCCGGAAAGAGATCGAAGCGGCCGACGATTTCCCATACGGCTATGAACACAGCAACCGGCAGGGCGCCCCAGGCGGACTGGAGGCGCCCGGATTTGTTGTTCATTTTGAGAACCTCAGATCGAGAATGTCACTGGCCTTGAAACCGCTTTTTATGTAGCCGTTCCGTGCTGCAAAGTCGATCGATTCCTGGATCGTTACGGGGTCGATGTCAATGGTATAATCCAATCGCTTCATCGATCTGCGAACAATCTGGGAAGTAACTGTCGATTGCGCCGCGGTCTTTGCCGCTTCAACGGGAAAGACTTTATCGCCTGCGACGCGCAACTGCTCTGCCATGATCGCTGCCGCCTCTCCAGGGTTATCTTTGATCCACCCGGTTGCCTTCGCTGTGATCTTCGCCAGTTTTCTCACGATATCCGGATGATTCTTCATGAGTTCATCCTTCACGACCAGGACACTACCCTGCATCCGCGGCCACACGTCCTGACTGCTAACGAGCACCTTGAACCCGGCCTCTTCGGCCATAGCCGGCCAGTGCTCAGGGCTGAAGGATGCGTCCAATTTTCCCATCCTGATGGCCATGATCTGCACGGGCGGGTTCATCCGTTGTACTCTGTTTAAGACTTTGCTCCGGTCAAGGCCATATTTCTCGATCGTTTTCAGAAGGATTGCATCTACGGGACCACCTATCTGCACGGCCCCGAGGCGTATGTCGGCCCGCTCCAGTTCCTTAACGGTTTTTATCTTATCGGGATTGACCGTCAGAGCATAGCCATGCTTGTGCAGTCCTGTCACGACTTTGATCGGCACCTTCGCATTCGCATAGGCATTGATCGCAGGCAACAGACACATATAAGCGGCCTTTATATCGCCGCGGCCCAGAGCGGCGGCCAGAGACATGCCTGTCACGTAACTGTAGAAAGTCGGCTTCAGCCCCTCTTCTTCAAACCATCCTTTGTGCTGAGCTATATACGCGCTCGCGGCATGGTCGGTGAACTCAACGGCGATGTTGATCGGAAACTCCTCCTTCGCGAAGGTGGCAGAGCCTGCGACACATACCAATGTTAAAGCCAGACAAAGTATCTTCAGGTACTTCATGGTTTCCGTCCTCCCGTCAATTGGATTGATGCTGATCGTGATGCTGTTGATGCGGGGCGCTATCTACACACCACAATAACGTAGGTTATATATCATAATGCATAAAGATGAGTCAACTTGGCTTGTTTTGTGGGTAATGTGGGGCCAAGTGTGGGGCCAAGGGGACAAGGAATGAAGGGTATATATTTTTTAACTAAAACCGGGGTGGGTCATTTTTAGGTGATCACAGTGGGTCATTTTTAGGTTGTCATTGCCACACGC
>JAQVWF010000110.1 GCA_028698615.1 Syntrophorhabdaceae bacterium | reverse complement strand
GATGAAAGGGTATGTCGCATCGATAGACGAGACCGATGGCATCGTATCGGCGGTGAAGCACGAGGATGTTGTCGGAACGGTCACGAGCGGCGTCATGGCCGGCGTCTCGTCATTTCTTAATGCACTAAGGAAAGACACCACAACGGTGGAGGTGGGGGCCGGAGGCGTCACGGTTACGGGCCAGACGAAAAGCGGCGACCGCCTGCGGGAAGGCGCTCTGGCGGCGGGAGACACCGTCTTCCAGGGGCTGTCGAAAAAAATAGAAGGTTCGACGAAGAAGACGCCAACACTCATCATGGAAAAGGGAGTGCCCGTATTGATCTACTTCATACCGTAGATCCGGGGAAAGAACAGCATGCGTATAAGACTCTTCCTTCAAACCCTTGTCGCTATTGTGGCCGTGGCAGGCTGCAGCGGACTTGAGAACGCGGGGCAAGGCCTCGGTGATCAATCACCAACGCCAACCGCCGCCGACATGTGGAACATCCTCGGTGACGCGGAGCCTGCAAAACCCTATTCTCGCTATCTCTACAGGATGACGGAAGCAGACGGGAGTAAAGAGGAATCGGGCATCATATCGATGGTGCAGGGAGGCGACGAAAACATGAAGCTTGTTGTTACCGGCGGGGAATTACGGGTTGTGCCGGGCGAGTCCTTTCGGCAATCTTACAATTGGGAAACATCAGGGTCGGATCGCGTGCCCTTCGGGGGAGGGTATGCGGCCGGCGGCAAACTTGCGATCATGCCCGGCCTCTACAGGCCCGTCGAATATTATCCGTCGTGGTTTCCTTCGAACGCGGATGTGAGCGTCGACGGAAAATGCAATCTTATCGTGCGAATTAAAAAGGGATATGAGAACGAAACCCAGAGACTCGTGGCCTTCATGGACGCAAGGAGCAAGGTGGAGGGCCTGACATGCGAGATGCTGGGGACCTTTGACACCGTGGCGCAGCTTAAGAAGTTGGTGGCAACGCTCAGGAAAGAAGGGAAATACAACGGTGAACATCATTACGTGCTGCGCCTGTCGGGGAGCTCAACCTATGCCCTTGTCGCCATCTCCCGTGAAGGAGGAAAGCCATGAGGCACATTCTTGTGGCCCTGTTTGCGGCATGTGTCAGCCTCTGGGCATATTCGGGGTACGGTGAGGCCCTGTCCATGAAGGAAATGTCTTTGGAACTGGAAGATGCCTTTCTCGATAAACCGAAAGCCGTCAAAGGTGAGCTCAACCGAATGGCCCCCCGGGCCGCCGCATCCGGCGCAGGGGCGGAAAGACCGCCATTGACGGAAGGCGAAAAATGGCAGGCAAAGCTTGCCGCCATTCTCGACATACCAGCGGCGCCAACCCAGGACGGTTTCAACATCAAGATGCTCGAGGCGCCGGGAACGAGGTTCATCGTCGCTGTCTTCGATACCGGAGAAAGAGGTGTGGTCCATAAGGCGAGACAGATAGCCTGGCACCGGATCAGAACGCTTTTCACCGGGGGCGCAATGCCGTTGATACACGTAGTGCCGGTAATGGGGGGAACCTTCAGCGCCGGCAGGACATTCTACACCATCATGAATGATAAGGATGGTTTCAATGTGTTCTACATACCACAAAAAGCGGCGAGAAAGGTTTCCCTCGGTTTTTCAGGCGGCGAGGGGGTGTTTCTGACGCCTGACGGATTTGTTTGCCGGGTCAAAAGATATACGCCGGATACAGGAGGGGTCGAGTGACGGGAAAGAGACTGTTCAGATGGAGCCTTACGGCGGCGGTCCTTGTGGTGATCTGCGCTCCCGGATGGTCTGCAAACAGCGCCGAAACGGCAGAAGGTGCCTTCAAAAGGACCCTCCTGTCCGAGGCGGTCATTAGAAATACGGGAGCGAAGGCGGTAAACCTTCATTTCAACGGCGTGCCCCTCAACGACGCACTTCTTTCCCTGGGGAGGCAGGGCGGGGCAAGCATTACCATCGACCGCGAGATAGACGCATCAAAGGTGAAGGTGAGCGCCTATTACGAAGGAGACTCCTTCGAGGAGGCCATCGAGACCATCGTCTCCGGTCTCGATTATGCCTGCAGAAAGGTTGTCGATGGGGCATACGTTGTCACCCCCTACGAGGAGGCCATCCTCAACGTTCATGATGTGTATGTGAGACACAAGGAATCGCTGAATGATACCTCGTCGTCGAACAACCGCTCGCTGAACGGAACATCTTCCTCGTCGACAACGGGTGCGTACTCGAGTTCTGGGACATCGGAGAATTCATCGGGATCGTCATCCACGGGAGACAAGACGGAAGACCGTGAGATGACGAAGATCATCGACAGCATCAAGAAAATGCTTTCAGCCAAGGGTGTGGCAACACCCATGACAGCCGGATTTGTCTACGTGCGAGACATACCCTCACGGATCAAGATGGTCAAGGAAATGCTCGACACGGACCTCATGAAACGTAAGACCATCACAATGAAGATCACCCTTGTCCGTATAGACTACAAAGACGAGTTCGAGACGGGGCTCAACTGGTATGCGCTGCTTAAATCGAGAAGCCCGTCTGTTGCATTGAACACGAATTTTACGCAGACGATGGGCGACAGCAATGTCGCGACCCTGTTGGTGATCGATGAGGATTTTGCGGGATTCATCAAGATGCTCGGGACCTATGGCGATGTCCATGTGGTCCATTCGTGGGAATCGAGGGCGGTTTCTGGCGCAGTCCTCCCCTTCGAGATGTCGCAGACGGTGTGGTACACGACGGGCAGCGTGATCCAGGTCGTCAATAATCAGACGATCACGACTCCGCAGATGGCAAGCATGGAAGTGGGTCTCAAGATGACGGTCAACCCACTGAAACTGGACAAGGGGTACCTTGTGAACACCAGTGTCGATCTTTCCAATCTCCTTGGCTTTCAGGTCGTGGAGAAGATCGAGCTTCCCCAGGTGGAGCGCAACTACGTTTCGATACCGATAAAGATGTCAGTCGGCGAGACCGTTGCCATATCGGGTTTCAAGATCAAGAGCACCGACAAAAAGCGGGTGGGGATACCCCTTTTAAGCAATCTGCCCGTCCTTTCGTATCTCTTCGGGTACAACAGTTCACAGGACAGGACGTCGGAACTCACCGTGCTCATAAACTTTGTCGAGGAGAAGGGGGACAGGGAGATATAGGGTGAGACTCTATGTAAAGTTTGACGACAATGTCGTCTTCGATGTCCTTGCGCAGAAAATGGTTGAT
>JAQVWF010000109.1 GCA_028698615.1 Syntrophorhabdaceae bacterium | reverse complement strand
GATGCGGCAAAAGCCCTTGCAAACGCAATCAGGGGCGCTCTGGACGGATACAAGGGAACGGTCGGGACCGTCGTCATCGGCTCAATCCTCATGGAATCAGAAAGAGACGTTTACGAAGACGCTGTATCGTGCCACAGAGTCATCATGGATTTCTTCTGCTGGCACTCAGAATAAGACAAGGACAAGGAGGACACGAAAATGTCAGACGGAATTATAGCCCAGGGAACGAAGTTGGAAATGAGTACAGGGACCGGAGGGGCGGTAACAATCACGGCTATCGCTCTCGGCAATCCCACTATCCTGACGGCGGTTGCACATGGATTGTCAAACGGAGATGTCGTCACCCTCGCCAATTTTGCCGGGGATGATGCGGCCGACATCAATGCAGAGGTGTGTGTTGTAAAGAACGTGACCACGGACACCTTTGCGGTCGAAGTAGACTCGACAGGCAAGACCATCACGGACAATACCGATGCGGCCACAGCCACCCCCGTCACATATACCGAGATCGGCAACATCATGGACTTCGATGTCGTCGGGGACAAGCACAACATGATCGACTTCACCCATCTCAGCTCAACGAGATCCATTGAAAAGCCCGGCATTCCCAGGGGCAGTGAGTTGACCTTTACGATGAACTGGACCGCCGACGATACCGGCCTTCTTGCGGCCGAGGTGGCACGGGCGGCCAAGACCGAGAAGGACTGGAAAGTCACCTATTCCGACTCCTCAGTCCATTCCTTCAAGGGCTACATCACGAACATCCAGGGCGGCTCGGGTGGAGTCGATGACAAAGTGACGGGCTCCATCACCATTCACAGATCGGGGGCACTGACACTGGCATGAACCGGGTAACGGGCGAAAAGAAAGTGATGATCAATGGGCAGGGCTACGTCATGCGCTTTTCATGGCGTGCCCTGGCTGAGATCGAGGCCGAGTACGGGGACAATCCGAACCTGTTCAACGCGGATGTCCTGTCCAAAGTAGCATCGGCAGGGCTCAGGGACAAGCACCCCGAGATGACACCTGAAAAGATCATGGAACTATCACCCCCCTTAATGCCCTTTTGCGTGGCGGTAAAAGAGGCCATCCAGTGGGCGTATTTCGGGGCCGAGTCGATACCACAAACCAGCACGGCGGGAGAGGTAAAAAAAAACCGCCTGAGGGATACGCTGTCAAGGCTTTTGAGGCGGCTGTCGCGGCGGGGATAGACCCGCTTGTCTTTTGGCAAATGACCCCATACCTGACGGGGAAGGCCATCACGGCCATGATTGACGAGGCAGTAACCAGAGCATGGACACTGGCGAGCATGACGAGAATGAAAAGGCTACCTCCACTTAACAAGCTGTTGAAGCGAAATAAAGCGGGACAGGACGCGGGAATGAGATTGAAAGCGGCCCTCATCGGGATAAGCGAGAAGGAAAAGGGGAAATAGCATGGCTGAGCCAATAGGAGCCCTTCGCGCTGAGATGTCCGCAGGCTGGGCTCAATTCCAGTCCGACATGCACAAGGCCCGTGATGCCGTCAAGAACTCCGGTACAGCCATGCAACGAAGCATGGACAAGGCAAAGAAGTCCTTTGACCTTACCAGCATATCCATTGCGAAACTGGCGGGCGGTATCAGTGCAATCTATATCACCAAGCAACTTATGCAGATCGCCGATACTTATACCCTGATGGATAACAAGCTCAAACTCGTCACGAAGTCCGCCGATGAATTGAAATATGTCCAGGACGGGCTTTATCAGCAATCTCTCCGGTCCTTCTCATCCTACGAGTCATCCGTTGACCTGTATTCCCGTTTTGCCAAGGCCACGGAAACCCTGGGAACGAGTCAAGGCGAGCTTTTAAGAATTACCGAAACCCTGAATAAGGCCATGATTATCAGCGGGGCGACGCAGGAAGAATCAAAGAACGCGATCATCCAGTTGTCCCAGGGCATGGCATCCGGCGTGCTCCGGGGTGAGGAATTCAACTCGATCATGGAGAACGGGTCACGCATATCCAAGATGTTGGCCGATTACCTCAAGGTCGATATTGGACAGCTCCGGGAAATGGCAAAAGAGGGAAAGATTACCTCCGAAACCATGATTAAAGCGTTTCAGGCATCGGCTGACACCATTGAGAATGAGTTTTCCAAGATGCAACCCACAATCGATCAGGCCATGACCAATCTTAAGACCGTTTTCGGTCGGCTCCTGTCGGACAGCAACAAGAGCGCGGAGGGTACCAAGTCGGTGGCCGAAGAGATCATGAAGCTGGCGGACACCATCGAGAAGAACAAGCCGGGTATCATCGAACTGTTCACGGAGATCATTGCTCTTGCCGGGAAGGCCGCACGAGCGATTGGCAATATCGGTCAATCTCTTCAGGGATGGGCCGCCGTCAAGAAAGGCGACCTCGGGTTTATGGACTTTGCCACGATGGGGCCGGATGACCTGAAGAAGTGGCTGTCCGAAAACGATACCGAGGAGAAAAGGCTACAGAACAGGATAGCCAAGCTCCAGCAGAAACGTGCAGGGGCAATATTGCCGCACTACCAGATACCGATAGACAAGGAGATCGCAGAGCTTGAGGCCAAACTTGCGGCCGTCAGGAAAGGGGCAGAGTCAGATGCAGTCAACTATTTTCCGCCCGGCAGGCAGAGAACCGCTACCGGCGGAGAGAAGGACAAAAAGAAAGGCAAGACCGACGAGGAAAAGCTGGCCGAGAAGGCTGAAGCCGAGATCCTCAACCTTCAGCGGGAGGCCGCGGCGGTAGGCGATGTCACCCGGGAAGAGAAAATGCTGTGGGAAGTCACGGAAGGCAAGTACAAAGACCTTGACGCAAGCCAGAAGAAACGCCTCGTCTCGCTTGCCGCAGAACTGGACAGCCTCTCCCAGATGGACGAGGCCGAGAAAGAGATCATCAAGAACTGGGAGGAGAACGAAAAGACCATAGAGGGACTGAGAGAGCAGGCGGCTACCATCGGCATGACCGAGGCGCAGGTCACCCTTTACAAACTGGCGCTCAAGGATGCCACTACCGAACAGATCGCGGCCGCATCAGCTACCCTTGCCGACATCGAAAAGAAAAATGAGCTGAAGCAGATCCTTGAGGACATCAGGTCTCCGTACCAGGACTATCAGGATAAGATCGCCACGGCCAACGCTTTGCTGGCAGAAGGGAGCCTCAGCATTGAGGAATACACCCTGTATATGGCGAAGATGGCCCAGGA
>JAQVWF010000108.1 GCA_028698615.1 Syntrophorhabdaceae bacterium | reverse complement strand
CCAAGATATGTAATAGCCTTCAAAACAGGAAATTCAGCATAAATCCCTTTTTCGACCAACCGTTGCGGTCAGTATTGGCTATTCACCGCAGATTATGCGGAGCATAGAGTTGACTTTGCGGAGATTAGAGCCTATAATCTCCGCATGAGGTGCGGATAATGAGTCCTTACATTCACGAATTATCCGATTGGCCCCATTTCTTTTGGGACGAAAAGGTTCTATCACGCCCACTCGGACTGGTACGTCACAGGCAGGGAAAACTCATCGGCCGGATGGAGGCCCTTGGTTTTCCTCTCCGTGTTGAGGCTGTTTTGCGCACGCTGACACTGGACATAGTCGAGTCAGGCGAGATCGAGGGAGTGCTGTTCGACAAACAACAAGTGCGATCTTCCATTGCCCGTCAACTTGGTGTAGATATTGGAAACACGGTGCCCGCGAACCGGAACGTGGAGGGTGTGGTCGAGATGATGCTTGATGCGACACGGAATTATGACAAGCCACTGACCAAAGACAGACTGTTCGCCTGGCACTCCTGCCTCTTCCCTACCGGCCGCAGCGGAATGAACACCATCAAGGTTAGTGCCTGGCGCGACGACAGCAAAGGTTCAATGCAGGTCGTTTCAGGAGCCGTCGGCCACGAACGGGTACATTTCGAGGCCCCGGCCGCCAACCGACTGGAGAGCGAAATGGCGGCTTTCCTCGACTGGTTCAATGCGGATGATGGCACAGATCTGGTCTTGCGGGCAGGTATAGCCCATCTCTGGTTCGTAACGATCCACCCCTTCGATGATGGCAATGGCCGCATCGCGCGCGCCATCGCTGATATGATCCTGGCACGTTCAGAGGGAAATCCGCAACGTTTTTACAGTATGTCGGCACAGATCCGCAGCGAGCGCGACACCTACTACAGGATATTGGAGGAAACCCAGCAGGGAACACTGGACATCACACCCTACCTTGAATGGTTCCTCGATTGCCTCCATCGAACCTTTGACAACGTGGACAGCACAATTGGAACCGTTCTCAAAAAGGCCTCTTTTTGGGACACCCACGAAGGCGAGGCTTTCAATGACCGACAGCGTCTGATGCTGAACAGGTTGCTCGAGAACTTCGAGGGAAAACTGACATCAACAAAATGGGCGAAGCTGGCGAAGTGCTCCCAGGATACGGCGCTTCGCGATATTATTGATCTTGTCACAAAAGAAGTTCTCGTGAAAGACCCGGGTGGCGGTCGCAGTACCAGTTATTCCCTCAGGAGCGACACGGCGCAGTGACCCGTCTCCGATGAAATCCCGGTCTCGTTAGCCCCATTACCAAAAGGTCTTCGCCTTGTATTTGCCGATATCGGCATCCCGCGTGATGATAGGTATTTTCTCCAGCATCGACTGGGCTATGATGATACGGTCGAAAGGATCTCGGTGGATGGCCGGAAGCCGGGATACGGAAAGGGCATGGCTCATCTCGATTGGCAGAGATCCTATCGCGTTTTTTGCCATCTGACCGGGAATAAAACGATCAGGCCTGTCCGGCAGGTGAAGCCTTCCGAGGTTGACTTTTATCGTTATCTCCCAGGCGGAAGCCACGCTCAGAAAAAGCTCGTTAGCAGGGTTTCTGATGGCATCCCGCACGCGCAAAGACAGTTCCGGGCTGTCCATTATCCACCAGAGGAACGCGTGGGTATCGAGAAGAAGCCTCATCCTTCGTACTCGCGAAGAATCGATTCGGGTAACGGTTCGTCAAAATCTTTTTCGATCCTCACTTTACCTCTTGCAGTTCCGGCCACCCGCTCACCGGTTCTTTCCCGGATGGGAATAAGGCGGGCCACGGGCGTCCCTGCCCTCGCAATGGTGATCTCTTCCCCACCTTCCACCCGGCTGAGCAGTTCCGACAATCTCGTCTTGGCATCGTGCACATTCACTTTCATAAACCCATAATAGACTAAGCGGTGGACTAAGTCAAGGTTAGTTATTTTCCTATCCCGTCCTCTAACTTCTGCCCTTCTTACTCTCTCATGAACAGCGCAAGGTCGTTCGTCGCCCTGCGGGCGTCGGCCTCCTCGACCTCATCGGAATCGACGAGGACCCTCAGGCTCTGGTTGAGAGTCCAGCCTATCTTCCCGCTTCTTTGCTGCTGGCGCAAAAGGTCGTATCTGCCCTGCAGCAGCAATTCCCGGGTAACCCCGTCCTTCGTGTCCAGAAATTCCGTGGCAAGGGCCAACTGGTCTCTCTGGCGGCGGACTCCGGTGGTCGGCACCAGCACCTGCACCATCACGGCCAGCAGGACGTCCGTCAACTCCCGGATCATCCATTCCTGTTTCTCCATGGGAAACATCGAGGCTATCCTTGAAGGAACCTGCGTTGTCATGAGGGTGTGTATGGTCGTGAACACAAGATGTCCTGTCTTGGCCGCCTGGATTGCCGCCGATGCCGTTTCCGGGTCCCTCACCTCGCCCACCAGAATCACGTCCGGCCGCTGCCGCATCGCCGCCCTCAGCGCCCGCTCGAAAGACAGTGTCGTGGTTCCCACTTCGCGCTCGATGATATTGCCCGTACCTTCAGGTATGTCATATTCGATTGGGTCTTCTATGGTGACGCAATTGAGGCACCTTGACTCCACAAGGTGGGCGATGACGGACGCCAGCGTCGTCGACTTGCCGCTGCCCGTGGGGCCGGCGATGAAGACAATGCCGCCTGCCGAACTTTCAAGGACCAACCGGACGAGATCGCCGGGGACACCAAGATTGAGCGGGTTCGGTTCCACGGCCTTGAGCCGCCTCATGACGATGGAAACCCCCTTTTTCGTCAGGCATATGTTGACGCGGAATCTGAAGACCTTCTTTTCTCTGCCGCTGCCCGTCTGCCTGGTGTAGGAGAGATCCTTCTCCTCCCTGTCGTAGAGCTGTGCCCGGGCCCCGGAAACTCTGAGGATCCTTTCTATCGCTTCATCTATCTCGTATCCTTCCGGCGCGGCGGCGGCGGAGGCCGCCATGCGTCCATTGACCCTTAAGAAGACCGGGCTTCCCGACTGGATGTATATGTCGGAGGCGTCCTCCCTGATCGCCCTGTCGATGATGTTGTCGAGAAAGCTGTTCATCATCTACCTGCAGCGCAGCCATTCGGCGCCAAGGAGATATGCGAGGTATCTCCTCAGGACGCCCGAGCGGCTGCACCCCCTCTGCCTGATCTCTTCCTTTCTTTTCCCCCGCGCAAAGATGTAGAGGGCAATAGA
>JAQVWF010000107.1 GCA_028698615.1 Syntrophorhabdaceae bacterium | reverse complement strand
AAGGCCATGAGGGGTGGTGGTTGAAAGGTTTTTTCAGAGACCCTGGCAACTTGAGGTACAGTCTCAACACGATCATACCTCTCGTAGCTTTTCTGACTAGTCTCTTCTCTCTCGCCATCGGTCTTAACGTCATCGCTTCTGCAAGAAGCAACGTGGTGTGGTTCTGGATCTTCGGCGTCTGCCTCTTTTCCGCCCTGTGCGGCCTGATAGTCGTGAGGGCCATGATGCAGCCTCTCAATGACCTTGTCAGGAAAGCGGAACAATTTGTAAGACTTGAAGAGTTCAGAAAAGAGCGGGGCCAGATGATGGAGGTTTACAAGCTCATAGAGCGCCTGATGGACCACGTTCGATCCGGTCCTGACGAAGGAGAGCGCAAAACCCTCATGGAGAGCATGGAGAAGCTGGATTACATCATCCCCCTGGGTTATATGTCGCTCATGGTGGCCCACGAGGTGAGAAATCCTCTCAATACCATAACGGGCATGAGTGAGCTTCTTCAGCAGAGGGTGACAGACGATGTTCAGAAGCGGTATATAACAGCCATGTTGGAGGCATCCAGGAAGATAGACGTTTTTACCCGGGAGCTTCTTGATTTCACGGATAATGAACTGACGATGGAGGAGTTCAACATATACGAGGTCATCCAGGATGCGGTGGGTGCCGTAACGGACTCCTGCAGGGACGTCCGCGTGGATTATCCCAGGAAGGGTAACCTTGCCTGCCACGCAGACAGAACGAAATTCTACCAGGTAATTCACAATGTTCTGAAGAATGCCGCGGGCTACGAAGAGGGAGGAGGCGCCGTAAAACTCCACGTGGAGCATGACGAGGAGAAAATATCCGTAATTGTATTCAACAGGAATTCGCGTATCGAAAAGAGTGATTACGAAGCGATCTTCAAGCCCTTTTTTACAAGCAAAAAAGGCGGCAAGGGTCTGGGGCTTTTCATAGGAATGCGGAATATGAAGCTCCATGGCGGGGACATCAAGGTAAAAAGCGGTGACGAGGGTACAACCTTCACCGTAGAACTGCCGGTCCAGGTAAAACAGCACATAAACAGGGGAAGAGAGGACAAAAAAGACAATGAAAGCCCGTCAGCATAACCCCCGTTCAAGCATTCGACGGGTTGTTGATAAACTCTTCTTCGCCGTCATCCCGGACTTTATCCGAGATCCAGGGGTTTTTCAATCCCAACGTTTTTCCTGGGTACCGGCCTACGCCGGCATGACGATATCAATGGGCTATGGCATATTTCGCTTTGCGGAACCTGGAACCGTGTTTTCTTGCCGGTATCCTATCGAGGTACGCGGAGTTCTTGCAAGCTAAAAGGACAATGAATCATGAGCGAGAGGATTATCATCGTAGAGGACGACCAGGGCGTAAGGTTCTTCCTGGAAGAGGCCCTGAAGGGCGAAGGCTACCGGGTAGATTCTTTTGAAAGCTACGAGAGTGCCTACCGGTCCATAGGCAACAGCACGGACCTGGTGATCATGGATATCAGCCTGCCGGGCATGGACGGCCTTTCGGCAACCGCTGACATCAAGAGGAAGTACGATGTGCCCATCCTGATCATCACGGCATACGGGACGAAAAAGAATGCTTTGGAAGCGATAAAGAGGGGGGCGACGGACTTTTTCGTGAAGCCCATCCTTCTCGATGAACTAAAGGTTATGTTGAAAAGGGTCCTGGGAACGAGAAGATTGAAAAAGGAAGTTGAACTATTAAGAGACAAGGAACTGGAGAACGATGTCTTTCGGGGGGTTGTTGGCAAATCGATACAAATGAAGGAGATTTTCAGGCAGGTCGAAAAGATAGCCGGCACAGGGTTGAGCGTTCTTATCACGGGGGAAACAGGTGTCGGCAAGGAGGAGATAGCAAAACTTGTCCATGCCCTGTCCGGGCGCAAGGGAGAGTTTGTCGTCGTCAACTGCGCCTCCATTCCGGACAACCTTCTGGAAAGCGAGCTTTTCGGGTATGACAAGGGTGCTTTTACCGGGGCTGTCCAGCAGAAGGCCGGGAAGTTCGAAGTGGCCCACGAAGGAACGATCGTCCTCGATGAGATAGGTGAGATGAGCCCTTATCTTCAGGCCAAGCTGCTCAGGGTAGTGGAAAAGCAGGAGATTGAGCACCTGGGTTCAACGAAGACAAAAAAGGTGGACATTCATGTCATTTCCACGACCAACAGGGTTCTCGAGAACGAGATCAAGGAAGGCAAGTTCCGTGAAGACCTTTTTTTCAGGCTTTCGCAGATCCATATCCAGATTCCGCCTTTGAGGGAGAGACGAGATGATATCGAGGTCCTTGTCGATCATGTCCTGCAGAATATTGAGAAAGAGACGGGCCGTATTATGACGCTATCCGACGATGCCATGGGACTCCTCATAAATTACCCCTGGCCCGGAAATGCCCGGGAACTGATTGGTACCATAAGAAGGGCATCGGTGATGTGCGACGGTGACGTCATCGGCCTCGATGATCTGCCCCTCCATCTTCGGGCGGACCACCCCCTGTCAGGTTCTCTGTATTCCGACCAATCTCTGGATGACGCCATATCAGTGCTGGAAAAGAACATGATCATCGACGCCCTCAAGAAGGTTCAGGGTTCACAAACGAAGGCTGCAAAGCTTCTCGGAATTTCAGAGCGCAGCATGTGGTACAGGGTGAAGAAGTACGAGATAGGGGTCTAGAAAAGCTACAAAAAGTGTTGTTCCTTTTCACAAAAATTGTTGTTCTTTCGCAACAAGATGTCTTGCACTGCCCGGCTTTATAGAGAGAATTCTATTTGAGAATGATTTTTGTCTTGCATCGATGCTCTATTTTATTATATCTGTTGCAATTTGATATGCGCTACGGTATATAAAAACCATTGCAGAACGCTACGAGCAAGGAAGTTTTGGTGGCGGCACAGGCTTTGCAGTATTAATGACAAAATTCGGGGAAGACCACACCAGGAGGCACACCAATGAAGACGCTCAACAGTAATAAAGGTTTTACCCTCATAGAATTGATCATAGTTATCATCATCATCGGTATATTGGCAGCAGTGGCAATACCGAAGTACATGGAAATTAAAGAACAAGCAGGCGACGCAGCAGCACAGGGCGTTCTCGGAGCTTTGAGAGGAGCGAACAGTATTCTTTTTGCCCAGGCCAATTTGAATAACTGGTTTGTTCCAGTGGCGCAAGGCGGTTTGGGTAGCGTGTATACAATGGGTGATATCGTAGCTACGGCAAATATCCAAGGAATTTATACCACAGGAAATGTTGGCAATCAAACGATGTCCTTTCTAATAACCGGTGCCGGTGTATACACTT
>JAQVWF010000106.1 GCA_028698615.1 Syntrophorhabdaceae bacterium | reverse complement strand
CGATTCAATACTATCAGGAGGCTTCCTTTTTTGGTAATCTGATAAAAAACCTTTTTCTCTGCTATCCTTGGGGATATGGTCAGGGTCATGGGGAATATATAACGTTCTTAAGAAATTAAGAAACTCTTGGCCCTCATTCCCTTCGATGGTATCATCTTTCCGTGCCGCAATATGCTCGCCCCGATGCAAGAGCCGTATCCACCTCGCCAAAGAGGGACTAAAAGAAAAAGTGAAATATATTCAAATAGTGGTTATTGCTGTCACTATTCTGTTGAGGTTTTTGTTGACCGCCATACAAAGGTACATTAATATGTACTCTATACAGTACTTTGTAGTGGAGAGGTGAGCATGGAAACATTACCGATGATGGAGGCGCGGAAGAAGTTGACGTCACTGCCTGAGGAATTGGAAGGCCGCATGGAAGACAGCGCTGTTGCCGTTACCCGCAGGGGCAAGCCCGTTCTTGCCATTATGACATGGGAGCTTTTTGAGGCTATCTACGAGACTCTGGAGGTCATGGGTGATGAACAGTTGATGAAGTCCCTGCGCCAGGGCATAAGAGAGGCCAGGGAGGGGAAGACGGTTTCCTGGGATGTTGCCAGAGAGGAGATCAAGGGTTGAGGTACGGGATCGAGATTACGCCCGCGGCCCTTGAAATGCTCAAAGGAATGAAGGACAGGCGTATTGTTGGGCAGATCGTGCAGAGGATCGACCGACTGCGGGACGATCCCGAAAAGCAGGGCAAGCCGTTGCTCGGAGAATTGAGCGGCTATCGCAGTGTGCGTGCGGCTGGCCAGCGGTACCGTGTCATTTACAGGATTCAGGACACATCCGTCATCGTTATTGTCATGGCGGTCGGCATACGAAAGGAAGGAGACAAGAGAGATATCTACAAACTGGTCCGGAAGATGATCCAGCTCAACCTCATAGAGCCGTCTTCCGAGACGTAGCGGTGCCAGGGGCATACTGGCCTTGTCATTGTTTGATTTCTGACGACCCTCGTCGGTGCTCAGGGTATAGAGCTGAGTTATTTCCTGGCTTCGGCTTAGTGGTTGACAACAAGAGACTGGTTTAATATACTGGTTAAATGAAAACGAAGGAAAACACAGTGAGTGCCTTTGACGCCAAGACTCACCTTTCGCAACTTCTTCATGAGGTCGAGAAAGGGCGGGCAATTACGATCACGCGAAGAGGTAGGCCTGTTGCGCGACTGGTTCCTACCACAGAGGAAAACGTGGCATCGGTGAATGATATCCTCACAGAATTGTCCACTATAAGAAAGCGCGTGAAGGGCAGTTGCGATATCAAGGAATTGATCAACGAAGGCAGGAAAGGTTGACAAAATGGGTCATAGATTGCTCCTTTGCAGCGGCGCTCTTTTTGCCGGACAAAGCCTCCCCGCAGGTCAATCAATTCTTTTCTGAATATCCCGATTCCCGCACACTGCATGTTCCAATGTTGTGGTGGTACGAACTGACAAACGTCCTTTGTACAGCCGAACGCAAAAAGATGCTGAAAGAAGTTGATGTTCAGAGAATCACGCAGCTTCTTTCGGGATTCCCCCTGGAGACAGACGAAGCTCAGGGGTTTCCTTACATCAGGCGACTGTACGAGGTTGCCCGTACATACGGGCTTTCGTCTTACGACGCAGCCTATCTTGAGCTGGCCATACGTATGGATGCCCAACTGGCAACGCTGGACAAGGAACTGATCACCGCCGCAAATGTCTGCGGGGTCAAAACACAGGTGAGCAGGTGAGGGGACGTTCTGGTTTGGTTATAGCACTCTTAAGAAAGTAAGAAACTCTTGGCCCTCGTTCCCTTCGATGGTATCATCTTTCCGTGCCGCGACACGCCCGCCTTGATGCAAGACCCTATTCGCCATGTCAGAAGGGATTGAAGGAAAAAGTGAAATATATTCAATTAGTAACTGAAATAGCATATAATAGGTTCCTGTATGGACTTTGGCGATTATCGGTTTACTGAGTATTTCGAAAAAGAAGTTCTGAGAAAGCGGAGCTATCTTCAAAAGGAATGGTGCATTCGGGTAGTTGAGAACCCTATCAGGGTGGAGCCCCAGGAAAGTAACCGTTTCAGATTCTGGGGTGTGGTTCCCGAGATGGAAGATCGAATCTTAAGGGTAATAACTCTCAACGATAGAAGAACCATTCACAATGCTTTTCCAGACAGGGGGTTCAAGAAATGAAACTGAACTATTATCCGGAAACAGACTCTCTTTATATCGATCTCTCCGAGAAAACAAGCGTGGATAGTCGGGAGATCTCGGAGGGTATTGTGCTTGATTATGATGCCGAGAATAATCTTGTGGGAATAGATATCGATAATGCCAGCAAGAAGGTACATCTCAAAGAATTGACCCTTAAGAAGCTGCCGGCGGATATATTCTCCGCAGCTTGATCAGTACCGGTAGGGGACGTTCTTAAGAAAGTAAGAAACTCTTGACCCTCGTTCCCTTCGATGGTATCATTACCCCATGCCGCGACACGCCCGCCTTGATGCAGCCGGTATTCTCCACCATGTCATTATAAGAGGCATCGAAAAGAAACCGATCTTCACCAGCAACGCCGACAGGAAGGACTTCCTCGAACGATTATCCATCCTTGTTCCGGAGACAAAGACATCCTGCTATGCCTGGGCGCTCATGTCGAACCATGTCCACATGCTTCTGCGCACCGGCGATGCTCCCCTTTCAACGTTCATGGCGCGGCTGCTGACGGGCTATGCGGCTGGGTTCAACCGCAGGCACAAACGTTCGGGGCACCTTTTCCAGAACCGGTACAGATCCATCCTCTGCCAGGAGGAGCCATACCTGAAGGAGTTGGTCCGCTATATTCATCTCAATCCGCTCCGAGCCGGCATCGTGCCGGACTTTGAGTCGCTCTGTACCTACCCCTGGTCGGGCCATGCGGTTCTTGTCGGCAACAGGCCATGCGAATGGCAGGATATCGATGCCATCCTTTCTTTGTTCGGTGCGAATGCCGCGAAGGCCCGGTCGTCCTATGGTGAATTCGTGAGGTCGGCAGTTGGTCAGGGCCGTCGGCCCGAACTTGTGGGTGGAGGCCTGATACGAAGTCTTGGGGGATGGGAGGAGGCAAGAGCCTCCAAACACGAGGGTTTAATGAAGGGTGACGAACGTATCCTTGGCGACACGTCTTTTGTGCTGGGGATCCTCAAGCGGGCAGAGGAAAAGCTGACCCGCCGCTACGAAATGAAACAGTCGGGTCTTGATATGGCCGCCATAGAAAGGGGAATCTGTGAACTGTATGGCATGTCCCGCGAAGACCTTTATGTTCGTGGAAGACACAAGACTCTTGTTGAAGCGAGAAGTGTCTTCTGCTTCCTGGCGGTACAGGAACTGGAGACTCCGCTGAAGGACCTTGCGGTACGCTTTGCGGTTTCGGAGCCGGCTGTAAGCTATGCCGTGAGAAGGGGGCGGGATATCGTTCGGGAGAAGAAGCTGGAGGTCTTCGGAAAAGTTACTTAATTTCT
>JAQVWF010000105.1 GCA_028698615.1 Syntrophorhabdaceae bacterium | reverse complement strand
GTCAGGCACTGTCTGTCATTGACCTCTTCAGGTTTTTTTGCCTTTCCGTGACATTTTTCGCAGGTTATGCCCCTGAGCTGATGGAGATGGCTGGCCGGCAGCTTCCCCTGCAGCTTTTGCGGACCTGCCTTCTCGTGGCAGCCGAGACAGTCTTTGTAGGCCATGTCCTTCGTATTGACATGGGACGGCGAAAAAACCTTCTCCTCCCCGTGGCAGGCTGTGCAGCTGCCCGGCTTTGCCGATGTCACCTGCTTTGGCGCGGCAAGAGAGGTGCCGACGTAGATGAAAAGCGCTGCAAGAGCCAGACCGACAACAACGAGCCAACCGGGAGACAACCCGGTGATGCCATGTTTGCCTGTCATTTTTCTTCCTCCTCTATCTTCAGCCCCATGCCGTCTCTTTGGCCGCGCTCTTGCCGGCAATTCGCCCGAAGACAATACAGTCCGCCATGGCGACCCCTCCAAGACGCACGGCGCCATGTATCCCGCCCGTGACCTCACCCGCGGCATAGAGCCCCTTCAAGGGTTTAAGGTCAAAACCAAAGACCTGGGCGTTCTTATCGATGACCAATCCGCCCATGGTGTGATGGACCTTCGGCCAGAGCCGGGCCGCGTAAAAAGGCGCAGTGACCGTCGGTTTGGCATCAGGGAATATCATGCAGGCAAAATCGTCATCTTTCTTCTTCTCGACAAAGGTGTTCCAGCGGACGATCTCCTCCTGAAAGACCTTGAGGGGAATATTGTAATTCTTTGCCAGCGCTTCCAGGGTGTCGAATTTCTTTACTGCCCCGCTCTGTATGCCTTTTTCCAGGGCCTTCGGAAATACCTGCTTGGGCACGGCATAGGAGTCACCCATGATGATGACGGGATGGCCAAGGAGGATGATGGCGTCGGCCCTTTCCTTTCGGTTTCCCGTTTCCTTGAAGAAACGTTTTCCCTTCGCGGGATCGATCATTGGCCCATAGCCGACGAGGCGTTCGCAAAAGAGAGGAACGTGGCCGAACCCCTTCTCATCGGGGCTTGTCCAGGGACCAAGCTGTATCCAGTCCATCTGGACATCCATTGCTCCTGCCACGCAGGCGGCAAGCAATGCCTCGCCCGTTGCACCCGGCTGGTTCGTCGATTCGAATTTCTCGGTGAGTCTGGGGTCCTCGATCCGACGCAGCGCGATATCGTTGGAAAAACCACCCGAGGTCAGAATGACCGCTTTGCGGGCCTTGATGTATGCCGTTTTCCCCGATCTCTCATCGGGGTACCTATACCCCGTCCGAACCTCAATGCCGACTATCCTCCCATCCTTGTTCGCTATCATGCGCTCCATCTTCGTGCGGGTCCTGACTTCCACACCGAGTCCCCTGGCCCTGGCGAGCATCTTGTTGACCAGTTCCGATCCCGAGGCGTTGACGGTCTGGTTGGCCCTTTTCACCGAATGGCCACCATGAAAGTTGAGCCGTGTGAATTTGGCCCCCACGTAGCTCTCGCACCATTCCAGAGCACCTCCGGCCTGGTCGGCAAGAACCCTTGCCAGTTCGGGATTGTTCAGGTAGAGTCCCGCCTTCATCATGTCGTTGTACATGAGGTCCGGAGAGTCCTGAACCCCGGCTTCCTTCTGGAGCCTCGTTCCAGGAGCGCAAAAATCACCGCCGTTGATGATCGAATTGCCGCCGTAGACGGGCATCTTTTCGATGACCACCGCGCTGGCCCCCGCGTTTTTTGCCTCGATCGCCGCGGCAAGACCCGCAAACCCGCTGCCGATAATGACCACATCATAGGTCTGGTTCCACTTCCTCGGCAGGGTGCCTGCTGCCGCCGTTCCCTCCCGGGCATCAACCGCAACGCCTCCCGCGGCCATCCCGGCAACCGCGGCCGCGCCGCCCGCGGATTTTAAGAAACTACGCCTTGTCAAACCTTTCTTCTGTCCATCATCATTGCTCATGAAAACCTCCTGTGGCTTGTGGGCGCTTGGTCTCAAGAACAGCGCTCATCATGTGTGCTCAACAAAAGGAGCCTATGCAATTATATCCGTAAATTGTCAAAAGAAGAAGGGGTAACACCTTCGAAGGCGTTACCCCTGTTATATTAGTTACTTCCGGAGGCCGAATCAGCCAGCCATTTTCTTCCTGAAAATGAACGCTCCGACAAGACCCACGCCAAGAAGCCAAACGCTGGGAGGCAACGGCACAGGGTTGCGGTTGTAGTTGGGCAGGTTCGTGGGATCCAAAGCAACCCAACCCGAACCCTGGGTGATGTTCACCTGACCGTCCACGATGGCCAAGCTGATCCCAAATGCGACCTTGTTCTTCTTGCCGTACACCAGGTAGTCGAGGCGGAACTCGCTCGGAGCATCCCCGCTGAACAGGAGAGTCCAGTACAAGTCCTGCAAGGCCTTCTTTCCTTCCATTAAAACATAGGTGGGGTTCACCAAAGTCGCGGTCCAGGTGCCCAGGTTCTTAGTGCTACTGGACGTCAGGTTTGTCGCTCCCGCACCCGTAAAGGCCACCCCCGGGCTGTCGTAAACGAAGACTTCGACCTTTGATATGTCGGTGTGTTGATTACTGTCCGGGTAGTACCCGTTATCGCCGAAGCTGAGACTAAAATCGGCGTGGGCCATAACGGGTACAAATAACAGGCACAAACCAACGAAAGCTGACAGCACCAAGTATTTGTTATTCTTTCTCATGGCAACCTCTATTGTAACGTTCATTTCCTTTCACATGTACAATATAAGTCCTAAACAGCGTAATGTCTGTGATATATATCGCATTTTTCAGTAAAAACCTTAAGAAAGCCGGATTTTGCTCTCACTCCTCATGGGCCTGTTTGCCTTCCTGCCTGTTCAAAACAAAACCGATCACCTTCTCCTGGGGGATGAGCTCAATGGCCTTTTTCACTTCGTCGATGGGGGTAACCCCTGACTGGACAACCACAATGACGTAATCCACAAGGGACACGAAGTCAAGGGTATCAGCGCCGCTCAGGATGGGTGGCACGTCAAAGAAAACGTACCGGTCGGGATAGCGCGTCTTCATCTCATTCACAAGCTCTTTCATCCGCGTTGATCTGACAAGCTCCGCACTCTCGCTGATGGACCTGCCCCCGGATATGAGCGTCAGCTTGTCGATGCCCGGCCAGATCATGAGTTCAGAAAGTGGCGTGTCATCGACAAGATGGTCTATCAGGCCCTTGTCGCTCGCAAAACCGAGTGTCTTGTGGATGGCCTGCTGTTTCAGGTCCCCGTCAACAAGCAAGACAGTCTGCTCAAAAAGCTTGGCAAAGGTGAAGGCAAGATTGATGGCGGTAAGGGTCTTCCCCTCGCCAGGCAATGCGCTGGTGATCATGATGGTATTGCCGCCGTTCTCCTTTGTGCATTGGAGTATCTGGGTCCGCAGCACCTTGTAGACCTCGGCCTCCCGGGCATAGGGAAATATTCCCACACAACGGTTGTCAGCCAGCACGGCCGGATCGAGGTGCACCGTTCGCGACTTGCTGTAGTTCGGGGACACCCATCCGGCATTTTCTTTTTCCTTCTGCGTGAACTCCTGGGATATCGCCTCCACGGGAATGATCTCCTCGGCAGGCATCTTCCCCCAGAATCCTTTCACCTTTCCGACGATACCTTTTAAAGTCACTCATCCCTCCTTACAATAGAAAACCGTTCCATGTCTCAGGTCTCAT
>JAQVWF010000104.1 GCA_028698615.1 Syntrophorhabdaceae bacterium | reverse complement strand
GGAGGGGAAAGTGAGTCATCCCCTCTATCACACGGTGAGATGGAGACAGAAACGCGCCAGGCAACTTGCAGAACATCCGCTGTGTGCCATGTGTGAGAAGCAGGGCAAGGTGACGGCGGCAACCATAGCGGATCACGTGACGCCACACAGGGGCAATGCTGAGCTGTTTTGGAATGGTGAACTGCAGAGTCTATGTCCCACCTGTCACAGTGCACGGAAGCAGATACAGGAAAAGCACGGATACAGCGCGGCGTGTGACCTTAATGGGCTGCCGCTCGACGATTCACACCCATGGGGGAAGCAAAGATGATAACTGTCACATATGGTAGGGCACCTTCATTCTTTGGAAAGCGCGAAACAAGAAACCGGGCTTGGAGTCGCAATTTAGTGTCCGACAAATTGGCATAAGGGGTCAACATGGAAATCATAACCAAAAAGCTGAAACTATCACAGATCAAACCAAATCCCACGAATCCGCGCAGAATCGACAAGGTCGAAATGGATCGCCTTGTTAAATCCCTGCAAGACTTCCCCGAAATGCTCGAGCTTCGGGAGATCATCGTTGACGAAAACAATATCATCCTCGGCGGTAATATGCGGTACCGGGCGTTGAAGCAGATAGGCGAGAAAGAGTGCGTCGCCAAGATCGTAACCGGCCTCACCGTGGATCAGAAACGCGAATTCATCATCAAAGACAACAGCAATTTCGGTTCCTACGACATGGATGCCCTGGCAAACCTGTGGAGCGACCTGCCGCTTGTCGAGTGGGGCGTTGATTTGCCGGAGGATTGGACAAAAGACCCCGAAGAGCCAACCGGGACCACCGAAAAGGAAGAAGAACCCGAAAAGCCTCAAATTATCGAATGTCCGAAATGCGGGCACGAATTTTCGGTCCTTAAGGAGAAAAAAGAATGAAAGGCCGTAAACCGTTACCGACGAAGCTAAAACTGCTTAGTGGAAATCCCGGCAAGCAGAAACTTCCGAAGGGCGAACCTGAGCCCGACAGCAATATTCCGGCCCCGCCCGCCGTCCTTAACGATTACGCCCTTGAGGAATGGAACAGGGTGACGCCCGTGCTCCTCGCCCTCGGCTTAATATCCGATCTCACGGTTCCGGCTGTCATTGCCTATTGCGATGCCTATGCCGATTGGCGCACCGCAACAGAGGAATTGAACAAGATCCGAAAGGACAAAGGGGCGCTGGCAACCATCATCCAGAAAACCAGCAACGGGAATATTATCCCGAACCAATTAAAACTCGTGGCAAAGGCGGCCCGCGCAGACATGATCCGGTATGCGACAGAATTCGGCGGCACTGAAATAGCCAAGATTCGTCTTGCCATTGATCCTGGCAGGGGCAAGAAGTCAAAATTCGAGGGTCTTATCGGCTCAGGAGGAAAGAAGTGAATAAATTCAACGGCTACGGAAAACAGAAAGTACATCCCATGCAGCCCCAACAAATAACAGTCGATGTTAAAGACCAGACACCGGAGCCATGCTCCTGCGGATGCGTCTACTTTACGCCTGCCGTCATGGTCTATAAAGTATCGGCTCTGATGTCACCTACAGGCAAGGAATTGATGGCACAGCGGGGAGTTTTGCTTTGCATGGCATGTAACGCACTCTACGAGCAGAAAGCGAATGGCGAAGGGTAGCTGGATGAAAGTCTGTTCAAAATGTGGACAAGAAAAATCATCGGACGAGTTTAATAAGCGGACATTAAGCAAGGACGGCCTGACATCGGCGTGTCGTGAATGCCTCTATGTTGAAAACGCGAAATACAGGGAAGCTCACCGTGAGGACGCAAAAGAACGGTCTCGGATATGGCGCGAACAAAACCCAGAGAGAAGAAAAGCAACGCTCCACGATAACTATTGTCGGAACAGAGAACGGAGAAAAATGGCCTCAAGAAAGTGGAGAAGCGAAAACAGAGAACGACATATAGACAACGTACGTCGATGGAGGGTCAACCATCCAGAAGAAACAAAACAATACGCAAGGATAACAGGACAGCGGATAAGGGCAACAGTAAAAGGTCGATTGAACGCCAACATCAAACGATATATTGCCTATTCCCTACACGGTACTAAGCGGGGCAGACATTGGGAAACACTCGTCGGCTATACGGTCGATCAACTCAAGACGCATCTTGAAAAGCTCTTTAAGCCGGGGATGACCTGGGAGAATTACGGCACAGCATGGCATATCGACCACAAGGTTCCCATAGTAGCGTTCAATTTCAAAAGTCCTGACGAACTCGATTTCAACAGATGCTGGGCTTTAAAAAATCTCCGTCCGATGTGGGCCACTCAGAATATAAGCAAGGGAGCAAAGCTAGAAAAACCCTTTCAACCGTCATTGGTACTGGCGATATGAAGAAGCGATATACGGAACGAGTAAATAAGATCATCAAATTCATTGAATTATTAAGAATTCCATCCGGTAAAGGAGAAGGCGACACCTTCAAGCTAATGCCCTTTCAGAAAGATTTTATTAATGCAGTTTATGGACCCGTTGATAAAGACGGGAGGCGGATAGTGCGTCGGGCGATCCTCAGTATGGGCCGCAAGAACGGAAAGACTATGTTAACCGCCTGCCTGGTTCTTGTGCATCTTTGGGGGCCGGAGAAGTCGATGAACGCTGAATGCTACGCCTGTGCTAATGACCGCGAGCAGGCCGGTATTCTCTTTCGCTATTGCTCCCAGATTGTTCGCGCCGATCCCGATATTTCAGCAGCCATTAAGGTTGTCGACAGCACAAAGACCATGATTGCATGGGACACAGGCTCAGTATTTCGGGCGGTTAGTGCGGAAGCAGGAACAAAAATGGGACTGAACCCTACTTTCGTCGCATTCGATGAACTTGCTCAAGCAAAGAATAGAGACCTGTATGACGCTTTTGATACTTCTTTTGGGGCGCGTCCTGAACCGCTTTTTATTGTTATTAGCACTCAGTCTAATGATCCGCAACACCCTCTGTCTACTTTGATAGATGATGGCTTGTCTAAACGCGATCCTTCCACAGTATGTCACCTATATGCAGCCGATGATGATGCGGAAAACATATATACAGATAAAGAAGTATGGAAGGTCGCAAACCCAGCATTAGGTAAATTCAGATCATTGGAGGATATGACAACGGCCGCAAAACGCGCACAACGAATGCCAAGTTTTGAGGCATCGTTTCGTAACCTAAATTTAAATCAACGTTGTGACTCCAAGTCTCCCCTCATCCCCCGCGCCGAATGGACAGGCTGTAAAACTGACGCCACACTGGAAGAAGGCGCAGGGATATACCTTGCCCTCGACCTGTCCGGAAAGACGGATTTAACCGCACTTCTCGGCGTCTCAGCCGGGGAGAACGAGACAGTCAAGGCTTGGTTTTGGAAACCCGGCGACACTATCCGCGAACACGAGAACCGCGACCGTGTACCCTACTGGACGTGGAAACAGCAGGGCTACATCGAAACCACGCCGGGCAGGGCGGTCAACTATGATTTCGTGGCCGAACGCCTGGCCGGGATAATGAAAAAGTACAACGTCCTTGGCATGGCCTATGACCGATGGAGCATTGACGACTTTCTGAACGCTTGCAATCGTATCGGCCTCGATGCCTATGTTGACGGGAAGGATGAACCACGGGCCGGAGCATTGCGGCTCGTACCGTGGGGACAGGGATTCAAGGACATGGC
>JAQVWF010000103.1 GCA_028698615.1 Syntrophorhabdaceae bacterium | reverse complement strand
GGCATATTCGTGCTGTTCGGTCAAGGGAGGAGATTCTCCGGATGGCAAAGGATCTTGATATCGCTCCCGGCATAGTTGCAGGGCGTTTCCAGTTCCTTACAGGGCAGTGGGACCACTATAGGGATCTTATCCGTACTCTCAGGTGGAAATAAGACATCAGTCCGGGTAGATTCCCTTCAGCGAATGAGCAAGGCGCTGCGCCAGCATGCCAATACTTGACACATCATGTGGTGTTAATGTAAACAATCTTATGAAGGCAAATGGATCAGCCGGAAGTACTGCCGTTGTTCTCGTTCTGTTATTGATGGTCGCCTTGTCTTCAGTGCCTCTGTATTCAAACTTTTTCACGGTACCGCATGATTTCGATAATGATATTTCTGGCCACACCAACTTTCTTCTGTCTCAGAAGTGGGGATTTTGCAAGACAGCTGTCAGGCCTGTTCGACCGCCATCGACCTCAGTGTTCCATGCGGGGGTATATCTTGAGAACGGGTCAATCCCTGTCGCATCCGGCGGAAACCGTCCTGTAGTGGCTCTCCTCGCCAGTCAAACCGGCTCCACCCACACATATCTGTACAACCTTAGTCTTCGCTGTTAAGCTAAACACGCCGGAGATCAATCCAGTCAGCTGCGTGATGTCCTTACGGGATGACGCATGCTGGACGCGGAGACTCACTCTCTCGGCAGCTGCAGCCCCAGGCTGGCACAAGATATCATAGTGGTGGTTGACGGCAGAGTAAAGTGTAGAGGACGAGGATCTCATTAGTGGCGTGTGTAATACATCGTTTATGGCGAGCCCGCTCCTGTTCATGTGGAAAAGGAGGATCGCGGGAATAAGACCATCGCCTAAATGCGGAGGAGGTACAGGACGAAGGTGCTGTGAAATATCCCACACTTCAGCCTGTACGGAAGTGCAGGAAAAGGAGGTTCGATGATGAACATGGTTCACTTTCTGGTCGAGGACAGTCCGAGGAGACCGTATTACGCGATACTTCTCTTCATCGTGGTGGCATTTGCCTTCTCTTTTCTCTACCTTGCCATCCTGCCGGGCGTTCAAGGTTTACCCTCCTTGAGCCACACGGGACAAGGGAAATCGGCACCTCAGGCTGTTGACTTTCTGGATTGCCTCTATTTCAGTATCGGTACGCAGACGACCCTGGGATACGGCGACCTCATTCCCGCAACTGTGTCCGCAAAGATTACTTCAATGGTCCAGGCCGCTTTCGGTTATGTGTATCTCGCTTTTCTGGTGTCTGTATTTACCGCCCAAGCTGTGTTGCGATCCAGGAGATTTCAGACGTATCTTCGGGAGATGGTAAGGACGTTGCGGTGACGCGAAAATCCCCAAATGCCAGATGTAAACACTATCTGGCTGCAGGGGAGCGAATGATGACATGATTCACGCCACCTACGGCAGATAGCCTGATGATGAGCTCATGGCCCAGATCGGTCTCATCTGCAACGAATTAGAGGTCGAAAGAGGTTGGAACATGAGGTCGGGGCCTGTGGACTTTGGCAGTCACGCCGGCGGCCTACCACATTCTTTGAACCGGCGCTGTGCATCTCAGGCACGAGAGGGTTAGAACATGACACATATCCGATCTATTCTGGCTGCAACCGACTTTTCTCCCAATTCCCGGTATGCCGGTGAGCGTGCGGCGATGCTCGGTACAACGCTGGGTGTGGAAAGGGGTCTGCTGCTCCATGTGTTGGAGGGATCATGGCTGGAGAGTTTGAAGCGGTTCATCGGCTCGCCGGCCGAGGTCGAACGTGGTATCATCGATGATGCTTCGAATTCTCTGGTGGAACTGGCTGAAGAGTCCCGCCAGACATCAGGTTTTTCCTTTGAAATGCAGGTCCGCACGGGCAATACGCTGGACGTGATCGTCGAAGCTGCCTCGGATTACGACCTGCTCGTGGTCGGTGCTCACGGTCGGCACCCGGTACGGGCCGTCGCCCTTGGCACTACCGCCCAGCGCCTTCTGGGCAAAATACGGAAACCTGTCCTTGTTGTCAAAGGCAAGCCCGACAGACCGTATCGGAGGGTCCTTGTTGCCGTCGATTTCTCACCGAATTCCCGAAAGGCCATGGAGTATGGTTCCCTAATAGCCCCCGGAGCCATTGTCAACGTGGTGCATGCATACGAACCGCTCCTCGAAAGGCAGATGATCTCCGCCGGGGCATCCGACAGAGTTCTTGAAGAATACCGGGCAAAAGCGCGGATCGATGCCGAGGCACAGATGACGGCCTTCCTGGATGCCGGGCAGTGGAGCACAAGTGGAATGCTCCACCGCGTTGAATACGGGCACGCGTCAGCCAGGCTGCCAGAGATAGTTGAAGAGTGGGATCCCGATCTCGTAGTCGTCGGCAAGCACGGGAGATCACGCGTTGAAGAATTCCTGCTTGGCAGCGTTACAATACACCTGCTGTCCCAATCGCAATGCGACGTGCTTGTTGCCCAATAGCCTTCCGGTTGGTTGTCATTTCCATCCGGTGTGAGAGTGTGTTTTTGGATAGAGCCGAGACAATTGCATGATACCGATCGAACATATTCTCCTTATAGGTTCGCTCCTTATCCTGGTCAGCATCGGGGTCGCCAGGCTTTCCGAGAACCTTGGGGTGCCGTCGCTGCTTTTGTTTCTCGGCATCGGGATGCTTGCCGGTTCGGAAGGTCTTGGCGGGATCTATTTTGACGATGCCCACATTGCTCAATCCGTTGGTGTTCTTGCGCTCGTATTCATCCTCTTCGCGGGCGGTCTCGACACGAAGTGGTCGGAGGTCAGGCCGTCCTTCTTCCCGGCGGTGAGCCTCGCGACCGTCGGAGTCCTTCTCACGGCGGCGGGGGTTGGCCTCTTCTCTTTTTTTACCCTGAAGCTCCCGTTCCTTACCGCCCTGCTCCTGGGGGCCGTTGTGTCATCGACA
The DNA here is from genome assembly GCA_028698615.1 of Syntrophorhabdaceae bacterium. Lineage (NCBI taxonomy): Bacteria > Pseudomonadati > Thermodesulfobacteriota > Syntrophorhabdia > Syntrophorhabdales > Syntrophorhabdaceae > Syntrophorhabdaceae bacterium. The sequence continues at coordinate 890 of JAQVWF010000103.1, read as the reverse complement.
GATGCTGCGGCAGTTTTTTCCGTTCTCCGGTCCAAGAATATAAGTCTCAAAGGCCGTCTGAGACCCCTGCTCGAACTTGAATCGGGCAGCAACGATCCCATGGCGGTCCTTCTCACCATAGGGATCATTCAGGTCATAATGAACCCCGGGGCCTCATTCGCGTCCATAGCCCTCCTGTTCGTCCAGCAGATGGGGCTCGGGATTGTCTGCGGGTTTTTCTTCGGGAAGGTGACGGTCGTGATGCTCAATCGATTGAAGTCCTATTACGAAGGCGTTTATCCCGTTTTCTTCCTTGCCCTGGCCGTACTCACTTACGGTTTCACGACAGCCGCCGGGGGAAGCGGATTTCTTGCCGTGTACATCGCGGGCCTGATCGCAGGCAACAGCGACTTCGTTTACAAGAAAAGCCTGTTGCGCTTCTTCGACGGCCTCGCCTGGCTCAGCCAGATCACCATGTTTCTTACCCTCGGCCTCCTCGTGTTTCCATCCCGCATTATCCCCGTTGTTGGGGCCGGCCTTGCCTGTTCGGCATTTCTCATGTTCATTGCCCGTCCCGCAAGCGTCTTTCTTTCGCTCCTCTTTGCCCGGCTTCACTGGAGGGAAAAGGTACTTGTTTCCTGGGTTGGCCTGAGAGGGTCCGTGCCCATTGTCCTGGCAACCTTCCCTCTTCTGGCGGGTGTGACCGGCTCCGAGGCGATATTCAACATCGTCTTTTTCATTGTGCTGACCTCAACCCTGCTCCAGGGCTGGTCGATTCCCGTCGTAGCCCGTCTGATGAAGCTGCAGGGACCAATTGAAAGGAAACGGCGATACCCTATTGAATTTGCTCCCATCGACGGTGTCGACACTCAACTCGTCGACTTCATCATTCCCTTCAATGCGGCGATCGC
>JAQVWF010000102.1 GCA_028698615.1 Syntrophorhabdaceae bacterium | reverse complement strand
GAATAGGATAATCCGCCAAGAAAGCCGGACAATACGTTCGGACAAGGTTGCCGCACCGATCAGGCGCGGCCGGGGAGCAATCATGAAAGTTCTGTTGGTGTCATTCTTCAATGACGAGGCATACGGAGTGCGCGCGATACACTCCAGTCTTGTCGATAAGGGCATCGATGCCGCTATGTTGTTCTTTAAGTTGAATGGTTATCATGAGAAATCATACGACGATAGAATAAAGGACGATTTTACGGCCAATCTTGACAATGCATCCAGGCACGAGATCGATCTCCTCGTGTCCCACATAAAGGACAACAGATACGATGTTGTCGGGTTTAGCCTTGTTTCTCATCATTTCAGTCTATACAGGAGAATATATAAGGAACTTAAGGATATCGATCATTTAACAATAGTTGTGGGGGGATGGGAGGCCTCGCTCAATCCTGACAAATGCATTCCTTATGCCGATTTTCTGTGCATAGGCGAGGGGGAAGAACCTCTTTGCGAGCTTATTGAGAAACTGGAAAGCAAGGGGCCGACTGAAAAGATCCGCAACTTCTGGGTCAGGAAGAATGGCGCTGTGATCAGGAATCCTGTGCGCCCGCTTCCAGGAGATCTCTCTTCGTTCCCGGTCCCGCTTCTTGAGCATAGATACTCCCACGTGATCGAGAACAACAGAATTGATAATTACGAGCCATATTTTGACAACAGCCGGTACGGCACTTTTGTCGGTCGTGGTTGTCCGTATCGGTGCACCTATTGCTCGAACTCCTATATGGCGCGATCAGTGTATCCGGGGCAATGGTCAAAGGTCCGCTACAGGAGCATCGAGCATGTGCAGGAAGAACTGCTTGCAGTCAAGGAAAGATTGGGGCAGGTGAAGAGCATAAACTTCTATGATGAAGTGTTCACCCCGGGCATCGAATGGACCAGAGATTTCTTTTCATGGTACAGGTCTGTGATCGGCATACCCTTCTATGTATTCTTCTTCCCCGGCACTTGCAGCGATGAAAAAGCCAGGCTCCTGGCCGACAGTGGATTGAAAGGCATCTGGATAGGGGTTCAATCAGGATCTCAGCGCGTCAGGAATGAGGTCTTCAAGCGAAGGTATTCCAACGAACAGCTCATCAACCAGGCCAGGATATTTCATAAATACGGCGTAAGCATCAGGTATGATTTCATTCTCGACAACCCATTCGAGACATTTGAAGAATCTCTCGAGAGCATCTTCATGATGATGGAATTGCCGCGGCCGTTCTCGTTGAATCTCTTTTCATTGAAATACTTCCCCAACACCGAGATCACAGGAATGGCCCGAGCTGCCGGGTTCATAACGGAGGCTGACATCGATGACAACGGGAACTCGGACCGGGACACGTATGTGATCCATCGTGACAGGGGGAGCCTGGACAACAGATTCATCAATCATCTTGCGTTCTATATCTCATGCCTTTCGACAACCTCTGCCCTGTCTGATAAAAAGGCACAGATACACCGATTGATACAGGGCTACCGAAGGTCAAACGATATTACTCCTGTTGAGGATGCGGTCAGGCCGTTCCTTCGCTAGATTTACCGCCAACAGACGGGAGGCACGTCTTCATACCAGGCTATTTCGCGGTGGAACTTGTCCGATCTTCATTATTCCTCGACATATGGTCTTGATGGCACAAAAGACGATTGTGTCAAGAAAGTGCCTGCGATACAATTATCCGAACAATTGCCGCATGTTGTGCACTGGCTATGGTGAGTTCTCAAGAATAGTGGGTCGATTCCAAATCCGCTGATAACAAATCGATGGATATGGTGTATACTTCAAACAGGCGTTCTTCAAAACACACGGTGCGTCTGGGCAAGACTCAGGACTCTGGCTCAAGCACCGGAGCTCCCGGGGCGGGGGCGAAACGGTCATGGAAACCTCCAAATAGTACATCAGGAGACCAGACATGACCGCGAACTTGGAGGCAGTATTCGCGTTACGAACGGTGGCAACCTTGATCATGTTGGTTGCACCAACCTGAAGGAGCATGGCACCGATGACTTCGTTGGCAGAGATCTCCATGACGATGAAGCGCAGATCATCTCATGAGATAACTGAGACGCGGTCATAGAGTAGAAGCGAACAAGATCGTGAAGTGGAAGCGAACAAGGCCCATGAAGAACGCCAGGCCCCCGGGAAACCGGGGGTTTTCTTATTGAGAGCGAAACATCGCCGTGCCTCTCTTTGCGTCAGCCTTTTCTTTTTGCATACGTATCTGGTAATATAGAGCGTTGATCCAATAAATGACCTTGCCGCTACAGGAGGAGCCATGGAAAACCGCCAGGAACACGACCAGCGCGTAGCCGAAATATTGGGCGCAGAGCACGCGACTGTTTCCCTGGAATCGCTCACGCTCTACCGCGCGTATCTCAGCCGGCATCTCGATATGCCCTGTGTAATGACAGGTATTGAAGGATTCCGCTGGGATGAAAAATATGTGTTCGGCTATGTCAATGAAGCGGAATACGAGGCTTTGAAGACAGACCATCCTTCCGAGACCGATATCTACGAGCTGAAGCGTTTCGAGGACCTTATCGACGAAGAAGCCGGGATCCTTGTCAAGGTCAGACGGACACGCGACAACCGTCGCTTCATTCTTGACCTTGCCGCGCTCAAGGCTGTGGACAATGCATCCAGGAACCATGCGCTCCTCGATGATTATTCAATGTGGTTTGTAAAATGCAGGACCTGATATAGCCCTGGGACCTCAGGGCGTTTGCCGCGGGATCTCGCCCTTCAGCCCAGGCTTAGCCGGGCTCATGGATCTTCTTGATCCTTGAGGGGATATCCCACTTTTTCATAAGGAGTGCCACACCGGGCGGCACCAGGTGTTCCCACGGTTCACCATGCAGCATACGGCTGCGAATGTCCTTCGCGCTGATTCCCTTTTCCTCCGGGGTGACTTCCCGCAGGACATGGGTTTTGAGCCCCAGCTTCTGGAGGTACGCAAGCTTTTGGTTTCCCCAGTCGTCGTAGATGGTAAGGAAAAACACCGCGTCCATGGGAACATAGTGATGGTAGAGTTTGGGAAGGTTTATGGGGAAAGGGACTATTGAAAACCGTGACAACCCTATGCCCGCCTCTTCCAGCACACCCCTGATCATGATGTGGCGTTCGTAGTAGGTGAGCGGGTTGGCCAGCGGGCTGCTGCGCTCTCTATCAGCTTTTTCTTCCATGGTCAGCAAAGGGTCCGGGTTCGTTATACCCACAACCAGGTGCCGACAGAGCCGCAATCCGGTCAGCACGTACCTGAGGTGGTCGTTATGAAATACCTGGAACCGGCCATGGACGACCCCCGTCTCGATATTTTCAACTGGTCCGTCTATCATTGTCGAATCGAGCCTCCCCATGGAACAACCTTCGATCAATCAATGAGCAAGGGCCTGTACGCGCCCGGCGTGAAGGGCTGATCATCGGGCGAGTCCATGAGCCCCCAGAGTTTTCCCCGATCAAGGAAGTTCAAAACAAGATACATGAGTTCCTTTCCCCGGACCAGGCTGAGTCCGCCGGCGGCACAGCTTACCTCGTCGAATTTTTCCACATCGTCCTTTCGGACGTATTTCCCGGTCATGACCAGCGGCACGTTCTCGCCGGTGTGTATCATGGTTCCCGAGGAAGCGGTGGAATGATCGGCGGTAACAATGAAGAGAACGTCCTCGTCGGGGACAATCTCTTCGACTGCGTAGGCAAGCGCCGTATCCACAGCCTCGATCACTTCTTTCTTGATCAAGGGATTCCCCGTGTGTCCCGCCTCGTCCGTGACCTTGGTGTGGACATGGATGAAATCATATTCCCCTGCCCCGTGCGCCATCTCGAGCCTCTGTCGAAGGTCCCGTCCCGGGTCGTTCGTATCCCCAACCCGGCGCGTTTCCATCCCAATAACCTGACCGAGCCCCCCGTAAACCGCACCCGAGGCGATCATCAG
>JAQVWF010000101.1 GCA_028698615.1 Syntrophorhabdaceae bacterium | reverse complement strand
TTTCTGCCTTCCAGCAAGAGTTCAACCTCCCCGTTCATTTTATAACCCTCAAATGATAGGTGAGAGAATTCAATGGAAAGAGATGGGACAATCTCAGTTCGTATGAATAGGGATGTCTCTCGGCCACCCTGACAAGGAAGCGGTGGAAGATACCCATCCTGCCGCCCCTGAATTCCCTGTCGAATTCCAGCCTCTCCAGCCGGAACTGCGAACAGGTATACCTGTACCGATCGTGGAAGGGATGCGAAGGGTCGAAGTAACTGAACCACCAGACGCCGAAGAAATTCCTGTGCGTCGGGTCGATGGTGGCATAACAGCTCCTGAAATAGGGAACGCTGACGACCACCTCGGCCCCATTCGCGCTGATGCGATATATCTCTTCCATGACCTTGAGGGGGTCCTTGAGATGCTCCAGGATATTGTCCATCCAGACCTTTTCCGCTGAATTATCGTCGAAGGGATAGGGAAAGACATCGAGGTCATGGACAATGTCCACACCCGGCAGCGCCAGGGCGTCGACGCCCACATACCCTTCCCTTTTCCTCTGTCCGCAGCCAAGATCGATGTTGAGAGTCATTCGAGGATCCCCTTTAATTGTATCTACTGTCTTCACATCTCCGGCCGTCTGCCTCCCCTGCGTGACCAGAGGAAGTGCCATACTGACTTGAGGAAACGAACCGGATTGATAATATTATCCCTTAAAAGATACCGTAAATAGCCGGAACGATGAGGTGAATTGACAAGATGGAGCCAGTATCTCCGATCAGCCCGAAAGAAACTGATTTCGAGAGGGGTTACGATCCCGTACCGCAACTGCCATGAAAAGAGCAGTTTGTGGAGATCCAGACGATGATCGCTCAGTCGGAACCTCTGCGATGGAATCAGGCGGCTCATCTGATGATAATCTTCCCGCGCCACGGGCTCAGCGAGGTTGCGGAATATCTCTGTCCCGGGATAAGGCTGCGTTACCCCAACGGAAACATACGTTGGCCGGATCATCTTAAGAAGGCGCATGGTCGCTCCGAGGTCATCTTCAGTTTCAGTGGGAAGGTTCAGAAGTATATTCGCAAAAGTACGCATACCATGCTTGCGGCACAGATCAAAGGCAAGAAGGGTTTCTTCGGCGGTATTGAGCTTCTTTATCTCCTTGAGGAGCCGGTTCGATCCGCTTTCCACACCGAAGTCGAGCTGAATGCAACCGGACTCTTTGAGGAGCTTTACGACATGTTCTTTCTGAATGCACCGCACCCTGGTCTCGGCAGCCCAGAGCATCTTCAACCCGCTTTCCCGGTATGCCGTGCAAAACTCCACAATGTCTTTTTCTATCACTCCGAAGGTATCGTCGAGGATGTAGAAGAAATCGAAGCCATAACGCTCCTGAAGAACACGCAGGTCCTGGATCACGTGCTCCATCGGACGCTTGCGCACCACGGGCAGTCCGGGCACCCTGTCGTTTGCCTGCCAAACACTGTTGGACGCGCAGAAGGTACAACGAAAGGGGCAGCCGCGGCCTATATAGATAACTGCTGAGACGGCAGCCAATCTGCGTATGATGACCTTCCTCGGCTGCGTATACCATGTCATGTCTATCTTGTGGTAGGCAGGCATCCCGCACTCACGAAGATCCATCAGTTCCCTGTTGCGGGTCTGCACCACCTGTCCATCATGTCGGTAAGCGATTCCCCTGATCTGTCCGTTGTCATTCCCGGGCCTGTAGCTCTCGAGGAGTTCTCTCACGGTCAGTTCACCCTCTCCCCGGACCACCAGGTCGAAAGGACTCCCTTCGAAGAGAAAATCTTCGGGGGATATGGACGCGTGAGCATTGCCAACTACGATGGTCCCGCTGTATTCCCCGCGTATCTCTTCGGCCAGATCGAGGACAACGTTATAATCGGTGACAAAGGCGGCTAGACCAACAAATCTGGGTTGAAAACGACGCACATCCTTGAGGATGTGAGCAACGTTATCATCGAACAGAATCTCGTGGGGATTGGAGACTTCAACGGTAAAGCCATGCTTTTCGAGATACCCCGCCAAATAAAGGTAATAATACGGCATGTAAGCTTCTCTGGCGTTTGTGGGCGACACGACCAGAAGGATATCCGTTTGCTCTCTAGTGCCCATGTTGATACTCCCGACCATTGCCGATTCCCCTCAGCTCCGTTACCCATTCATCCAGTGCGTTGACGGACACCCTGCCAAACCTTCCGATAAACCTTCTGACGGCTTTCTGCCGCCCGTCTTCACTCCACCACTCATCAACATTCTCGTAAACACGGTTGACCTCTCTGGCTGCATCCACCGGACCGTCGAACAGTATTCCGGCCCGGCGCAAATCACTATAATATTCAACCGCGTCCGGATGAAGCATGTTTGCCGCGAACGAGGGGTCGCAAAAGAGGATGGTGGGTTTATCGATATGCAGCGCTTCGATGAACGTCGTCGAATACATCGGATGACCACAGAGGAAAAGACAGCAATTATTCAAACTCTTAGTAAAAGGCACGTCCCAAGTCTCTATGCGAACATTACCGGGAAATGCGTCCCCCAGCCTCTCCCGTACATCCCATCCCATGTCCTCCCTGTGCGGCCTGAGCCTCATGTTGGATCTGACCTTGTCGGATAGATTTTCCGCGAACACGTTTATGTCTTGAAAGTAACGTTGCCAGTACTCCGTCGTAAGAGGGAACTGGATGAGGCATCTCAACCACACCGCCAGATCATACAATACGTCCGGGCTATTCCTCTCCCTGCGCATCTTCTTTCTCCCTATGAGCTTCGTGGCCGACAAAGGCCTCACGACAGCGCGGGTACCGCTTCTTGTCCAACCCCACGAATAGAACCTGTCCACAGAGGAAAGTTCCTGTTGTTCTTGTAGAAAATACCGGATGATGCCGTAGTTGCCCCCATGCTGAAGGCCGATGAGCAGCGTGCCCCTCTCTGCCTGGGAGCCCGCCCATATCTTGAAGACATCGTGATAATGCCAGGACGTCGCACTCATCAGAGCGACGGGTTTGTGACGGTACAATCCGTTTACCGAATCCCTGATCTCATCGTACTTTTCGACAAAGGTGACAGGCAGCTCTCCAGAGATAAGATCAAATAACATCCTTTCAAATTCGTTCTCACCAAAAGATACTGCCCTTATTGCCTTCCGTGACTTCTTTTGCTGCACCCCTCCCCCGAAATCAACATCCGGGCAAAAGAATGGTGACAGCGTAAACCGGGTTCTTAGGAGAAGTCTTATCTCTACGTTCCTTGAAAAGTATGCATTATGGTAAAAAACCTTCGTCTCCTTGTCCCCCAGTGAGGAAAAGAATTTTGCAACAACTCTTTTGGTAAGTGAGACTGCGCCGTTTGGGGATACCTTCTGTACGGACACCTGTGCGTACTGTTCCCGATCCATCTTCATTTCGGGGAAAGACCTGTTCAATTTCCTCATAATTCTACTGAACAATTGAAGGTTATACGTATCTCCCTTCAAAAGCTCCATGAAATCGATGGTTGATTCAGGCGTTTCGAAAGAGACCTCGTCCAGGCAGACCGTTGCCAGCTCGGGGTACGACGCCAGGGCCTTTGAAATGTGGAGGTATCTGTCATAGGCGACATGAATGAAATGTAGGAGCCAGGTGCCGACGAGTATCCTCCAGTACCTTTCAGAGTAATCGACCCCGTGAAGGGAGTTGAGCGTCCCAGAGAGAACAGGGAGCGCCCTCTCATAGACGTCGTCGAGATAGGTGAAGATCCCAGGAACGTCGGCGTCGCTATATGGGGGGTCGAGCGCTATCGTATCGAGAGACTTCAGATATTCTCTCCTGCTGTAGCGCCTGCACCATTCGCCGAGGAACAGCAGTTTTGCGGAGGTATCCCAGAACTCTTCAATGGATGTCGTGGCGAGGAATATTTTCTTATCGTACAATTATTCTACCAGCAGCTTCTGCCGCCGTCAATGACGACAACGGAACCGTTCATGTAGGAAGAGGCATTCGAGGCGAGAAAGATTATCGCCCCCTCGAGCTCGTCGGGCCGGGCCATCCTG
>JAQVWF010000100.1 GCA_028698615.1 Syntrophorhabdaceae bacterium | reverse complement strand
TTCACCAAAAAACGAACTTTCGGCGATCAAGGATCTCTTTATATGGTTGAAGTCAATGTTCAAATCGTAAGAACCGTCAAGAAATTCCTGAAGACACTCGGCGAACAGGGGGAGTTAGGGGACATCCCCAAGAAAGTAAGAAACTCTCTGTTTTTCTTCCCCGGACTGTTCACGTCCATGCTCTTAAGTGTGCGAAAGATGTCTTACGTTATCCATTTTCACATTCTCGACGGGGAACGTCTAACCGCGCCAGCTGATGTTGAGGCGATTAACATCGCGGCAAGATGAGGCAAGGGATCGCTCTGAGAAGGAGGGTATAGCCCTCTACGCCCCCTATTTGCCCCGGGAAGAGGCGCGCTTGTTATTGACATTTTTTGGGGGGAGGACTACCATTTGGCTAATACCACCCACAACCACCATCGCTCGTTCAAACCTGGCAGAAAGAGGAATGTGAAAATGTGAAGGATGTCCCAAAAGTTGCCCCGGAAGGGATTCGAAAAATGGCCTGGCCGAAAAAGGGAACCCGGAAACTTGTTATAGATGGTGAGGAATATCTGTGGCATTACGATGCCCATTGTCCTCTTTGCAGTACGGATGTTTTCACAATTGGTCAGGCAGGAAAGCGGTTTGTATTATACATTGACCCGTACCCCTGGGAATTTGAGATGCGCCCGGCATCGGTTGCGAAGGCCGTAAGATGGGCCCTGAATAACGGATGGAATTCGGCGTCCGGCCCGACACGTGCGCTTTTCTGGAACGAAGCAATTCACGATTTCGAGTGGTTGCCCGATGGCGAACGACATGAAGGGATATATCATGAGGAATGAACGCCATTCGATTGAGACTTTGGGGACGCCGACTATCAGGGTCGGGGCCGTTGACAATCATCCGCTTCCCTGCTTTACTCATAATGGGTACCTCCTCCCGTAGGCTTTCTGGTGATTTGGTGATTTCCCTGATTCCTTGAGAACATCCCCGGCCTGCTCTCGTCACTGATGTTTTCATCAGCCTCGCTCTCGTCAAGAAAAGGGGCAGGCATGGGACATCCCATGATCCGCCGGTGGTTCATTGGTCAAGCGGTTACTTCTCGGGCATAGCAGAAGAGTGATGACTGGTAATGAGCCACCGTTCACCATCCCACCGATAGGTGTATGTGTATCGCGCACTGACCCTGGCGCCTGTTTTGTTGAAGGTAAACGTATAGAGACCTGCGTCTACAGCAGAGTTGCAGCCTATATCTATCATTCTCAAATTAATTTCTCCTGATGGGCCGTTCTCAAGAAAGTGGTGGAAACACACCCTGGGGTCAGGTCTTGTATTTGGTCATTTTCTTCCCCGCCCTGGCAATCCTGCTCACCGAGGAGTAATGAAGCCCCAGCACATCAGCAATCTCCTGCAGGGTGTAGGCATATTCCCCGAATGCCCGTGTGATCTTCTCGTTCCTGTCCTTTCTGCTCTCTTCAGTATTGAAGAGCATCTCCAGCGGCGGCCTCTGCGCGTGGCGCTGTTGCCGGGGCACCTCCAGTGACTCCCCTTTGGAAAACAGGGCTTTGCACGCGGCTATGAAGTTATTATCTCCGAGGAATATCTGTCCCCTGAGGTCCTTCCATGGTGATTCCCGGGTTATCCCCTCAAGGACGAAGGAAGCGTAGAACTCCCGGGCACGACTTCGCTCTTTGGCAAAAAGAGCGAGGATGAAGTCTGTTGCGAGAAAGGAAGGCACAGGGCCTTTGCCTGCCGTAGCCCGGTAGCTGCTCCACTTCCAGTGGCCGGGATGCTCCACCATGTTCGCTCGGACGGGATTTAACGCCACATACCGGGAGAGTTCGAGGAGATAGCTGTCCCTGTCAACGATGATCGCCTTGAACCTCCCCTGGAAGATATGACCCCTGTGGTTATTCAGCCAGTTGTATTTCTGTGTGTACACACCGTTCAGGTACCTCATTCCCCGGGACAGGTTCGCCTCGGGGGTCTCGACAACAAGATGATAATGGTTGTCCATGAGGCAGTAGGCATGACACACCCAGCGATATTGTTTTACCGTTTCTCCAAGAATCTCAAGGAAAAAATTCCGATCTGTATCGTTCTTGAATATGCTGTCCCCGCCGTTGCCGCGGGAGGTGATATGATAAAAGGCTCCTGGATATTCTATACGGAGAGGACGTGCCATAGGGTTAGCATATCACGAGAAATGGTCAAATACAAGACCTGACCCCAGTGGTTTGGCAGCGGGGGAGCATTATTTGTTGACAGAGTGCCCTCCAGTGGGTGACCCCGTATCACCGGTGGTGCGCGTGCCAGATCCTGAATATCTATCAGCAAATGTCTGCCCGACCGTATCGATATCCTGCACTATAGATATCGCCGCATATGACGATAATATTACAATCGGCCGGAGAGGTCGGATATCCACTAAAGGAGCCCACGCTATGTTGTCATGCAAAAATCTCGGATACATGTGTCTATCTACTATTGTCAGCATCATGATCCTGCAATTCACCGTGTATGCAGACAATTCCAACACTGCTCGGTCATCAACCAGAATGGCCACTTATCCCATAGAATCTGAGGTCGTTACAACGATTGAGAAGACCGTTGTTCCGGTTCCGGTGCCTTCAAATTCGCCCCGGCTTCTTCCCAATGATGTCGCTCAATATTCTCGGAACGGTTATGGAGCATGGCGGGCAGGCGCCGGCCTTAAACCTCAGAAACGGCTGGATATCATGACGCCGGCATATACTGGAACATCGGTTACAAAGGCTTCAAATATCCTGCGTTTCTTCACCATGAGTGACATACATATCACCGACGTACAATCACCGGCTCAGACTATCTACTTCGGTCTGCAGGGGCAGGCCGGCATGTCCTCGGCATATTCGGCTATTATTCCATATACGACTCATGTCCTGGATGCCGCCGTGCAGACGGTGAACACACTTCATAAGAAACAGCCCGTCGATTTCGGCATATTCCTGGGTGACGCAATTAACAACACTCAGCTTAACGAGCTTCGATGGTATATTGACGTTATTGATGGCCGGGATATCAACCCGAATTCGAATCCCAGGTCTTCCGCATCGACCGATTACCTGCGCCCGTATAAGGCGGCAGGCCTTGACAGGTCGATCCCCTGGTATCAGGTCCTCGGTAATCACGATCATTTCTGGTCCGGTGTTTACCCGCCAACGGAAAGGATCAAGAGTACCTTTGTCGGCGGATATGTACTTAATGTCGGCGATGTTGTAAAAGATCGTGCCAATATCGATCGCCGGGGTTACTATACGGGTGTTGTAGATGGTTCGACACCATATGCAAAGATCATTTCGGCAGGCTCTGAGGCTAATTTTTCGACCCCTCCGAAGGTAAATGCAAACCCCGATCGCCGTTCGGTTTCCAGAAATGACTGGATGACAGAACTCTTTAACAGCGAGTCTGGACCCATCGGGCATGGGTTTTCGCGAGATAGCATCAATACGGGATTTGCCTGCTATACTTTTGAGCCCAGGCAGGGTCTTCCACTCAAGGTAATCGTACTCGACGATACCGAAAAAGATGACGGTATCTTCGGCAAGAATGCCACCGGCGCAAGCGGTTCCCTCGACTCCGAGCGTTACAACTGGCTCGTAAGAGAACTCGATAAAGGCCAGGCCGAGAATAAGCTTATGATAGTCGCCGCACATGTTCCTATCGGAATTGGCTCGTTCATGTGGGACGTCGATTCATCGCCTGCAGAGAATGCATTGATTGCCAAACTTCACGCCTATTCGAATCTCATATTGTGGATATCAGGACATCGCCATTACAATGCGGTTACGGCATTGCCTTCACCGGATCCTGTCAAACATCCTGAATACGGTTTCTGGGTCGTTGAAACAGCGTCTCTCAGGGACTTTCCCCAGCAATTTCGTCTTTTTGATATAGTCCGCAACAGTGATAATACAATTTCAATATTTACAACGAACGTCGATCCCGCCGTAAAGCCGGGATCTCCCGCGGCGCAATCACGTTCGTATGGTATAGCAGCTTCTCAGATATTCCCGGTGGACCCGGGCGCGCCTTACCTTCCTT
>JAQVWF010000099.1 GCA_028698615.1 Syntrophorhabdaceae bacterium | reverse complement strand
GCCTACGAAGACCCCAACGCCGAGGTGATGACATTTTGAGCACCCTACCTAACAAAGAACTTCTGCGGCCTGATGAAGTGGCGGTTTACTTCTCCGTCACCGTCCGCACTGTCCGCCGATGGATAGGAGAAGGGAAATTGAAGGCAGTCCGGGTCTTTGGAGTAACACGGATTCCGAGAAAAGAGGTCATAAGGGCACAGAAAAAGGAGGATTGATCATGACAAAGGAGCAATTGGAAAAAGGAAACGCTATCACCAAAGAGATCAACACCCTAGAGAGAGAAATACATAACCTAAATTATCCTGACGGCCCGGCCATACATGTGGTGTTACAGTGGCATACCGATAATTCGGGGGGCAGTACCATCCCGATAGTAATATCAGGCGATACGGCAAAAAAGTTGCTTGATCAGGCCATGGAGTTAAAACGTAATGACCTGAAGGAAGCCACGAGCGAGTTTGAAAGGCTATAGCAATGCAAAACAAACGCTGCCCGAAGTGTGGGGAAGAAAAACCGCTGACGAAGGAATTTTGGAGCTGGATTACCAACAAGAAAACTGGTTGGAATGGGCCGCGCTATATATGCAAACAATGCAGAGTAATTCAACAAACACAGTATCAGAAAAAGCACCCCGATATAATCAAGCAATTTCGTGACAAACCAGAACAAAAAGAAAAGCAGAAAATCCGTCATAGAAAATATTATGTAGAGCATAAAGATCTTATGAACGAAAAATCATCACAATGGGCGCTGAATAATCCTGAAAAACGCAAAATGATTTGGACTAAATACTATCAGAATAACAAACAAAAAGCGATTGATTCTGCTGCCTTATCAGCAAAATTGAACCATGGCAGAACGAAGGAGGTACGGAAAAAGTATTACGCAAAGTTGATGAGCACACCCGGTTTTCGGGAAAAAAGGAATGAACAAGCAAAGAAAAGAATCTTAAATCTGACCAACACTATCATCGCTAATTATCTTTGCGCCCATGATAATGGGTTTATGCGAGATAATATTACGCCTGAAATGATCGAATTGAAGCGTCAACAAATTCTTATGAAACGCACCCTTAAACAATTCAAAGCATGGAGGAAAGAATATGAATCAAATAACCCAGATGTTCAAGGAAAGCAACGAACGGATGAAGAAGTTAATGGAGGGCAAGGGCACGATCAATCTTGATGTTATAGCCTCGGCCCAGCGCGAGTTTGAAGGACAGATAAAACTGATCAATGCCGTTGTCTCAGCATACGGAATTTCTTCAAAGAATAAGCGTGCATTAACCGGGCTTCAACGCATGAATCTCATGGATGATACAACCGCCGTAGACCTTATGCTTGGCGATCCCGAAGCAGATAAGGTTAAGTGCCCCGAACAGGAGAGCCTTATTACCCGGCAAGAGTGCCTTGACTACTCAGGTGCACATTCAGATTGTGCTGGGTGCGAGATCGGAATAGCGACAAAGAGAAAGCTGTTGCCGGAGCAGTTCTAACCCTCCCCCTCACGAAGCCCCATTCCTCAACGGTTTGGGGCTTTTTCTTTATCCAAAATAAACGCGGACATTTCGACGTATAACGACCTTTTACGACCTAGATAGAATTCATTTCTATTTGTAACCTGTCCCTATACGGCATTACCGCTTCTTGCGCGAGGACGGGTGACATGAATTGAGTATAAAAACATGGTTTAAAAACCACTTTTCACCGAAAGCACGCATCTCAGAATACATCCAGCAAAAACTGCTTGAGATTTACGGCGGGGGCTCCACCTCCTCGGGTGTATCTGTCAATTCCGACACCGCGATGCGCCTCATAACGGTCCAAAACTGTGTCAGGGTACGAGCGGCCACGATAGGGCAACTTCCGTGCCACATCATGGAGAGATCAGGGCGGATGCGGAATAAGGCCGAGGACTTCTACCTGTACGAACTCCTCCACGATCAGCCCAATTCATGGATGACCTCTGCGGAATTTTGGGCCATGGTCGAAACCTTCATCTGCATGAGGGGCAACTTTATCGCCTACAAAGCACAACTCCCCGGCAGACCGATAAAGGCGCTTATCCCGATTAGTTGGGACAGGGTAACGAAGTGCGAACAGCACGAAGATTACTCTATCACCTACGAAATCAGTTTTAAGGACGGAAAAACCCGGACATATAACCAGAATCAGATCATGCATATCCGGGGACTTTTGACGCTGGACGGCTTTACCGGCGTCAACCCGATTGAGTATTCCAGGGAAACGATGGGGAACGGAATTGCGCAGGTAAGGCACCTCGGCAAATTCTTTGGCAAAGGAATGAGACCAGGAGCCGTAGTCAAACACCCCTTGAACCTTAGCGCCCCGGCACATTCGAACCTCAAGGCCAATCTCAAGGAAAAAATGGCAGGTCTCGGGACCCATTGGGATCTTGTCTTGATCGATGAGGCCATGGATATCGTCTTTCCCGAAATAAAACTCGTCGATCAGCAATACATTGAGTTGATGAAAATGAACGAGGCGCAGATTTGCGGCCTCTATCGTACACCCTTGATGCTCGTTCAATCAGGCGACAAGACCCCGACCTATGCCAGTGCCGAGCAGTTCATGATCAACTATCTGACCATAGGCGTCACTCCGGATGTAACCAATTACGAAAAGGCAATCCGCAGGGACGTTCTGACCCCCGAAGAGCGCAAAACATATTACGCGAAGTTCGAGACAAAGGCCCTTCTCCGTTCCGCATTCAAAGACCAGATGGAGGGTTTTCAAATTGGTGTCAATACCGAGATATACAGCCCCAACGAGGTAAGGGAATTCATGGATATGAACCCCTACGAAGGCGGGGACGAATACCGGACCAGGACCAGCACCGTGAAGGACAGCAAGGGGGATAAGGGTAATGAACCTAAAGTACAGGAATAGAAAAACCGCCGAGGCCGTGGCGAGATTTTGGAACAAGCCTCTTGATAAACCGGACTGGTTCAAGGTCCAGGCAATCTCCGACGACGAAACCGAGATCATGATCTATGACGTGATAGGCTGGCCATTCATCAGCGCCGATGATTTTGTCCGCGCTCTCGCGGGGATCACCGCAAAGACCGTTACTGTCCGCATAAACAGCCCTGGGGGGGATGTTTTTGACGGCATGGCCATTTTCAACGCGCTCAAGACCTATAACGGCAAGGTGGTGACCCGCATCGAGGGTATAGCCGCATCCATGGCCAGCGTGATAGCCCTCGCTGGCAAGGAAGTACAGGCCTACGCCAACACCATGTATATGATCCACGAACCCTACGCTTTCACTGCGGGCAACCAGTATTCCCTCCGTGAACTTGCCGATATCCTCGAAAAAATGTCCGGGCAGATGATCGATATTTATTCCTCGAACGCCTCTCCCGGTAAGCGTGAGATCGCCCAGATGATGAAAGACGAAGCATGGCTGACTGCGAAGGAGGCGAAGGAAAAGGGCTTTATCGACACAGTTATCGACGGCAAGGGTGCAAAAGCCCAGTTTGACCTGTCCATGTTCTCGAATGTACCGGACGGGTTGGACGGTGGCAGAGAAGGTGGAGAACTGACGGAACGAGAAATAGAGCGAGCCCTGCGGGATGCAGGTGCAAGCCGCTCTTTTGCTAAATCGGTAGCTGTGGGACGCAGCACCGGCAACGAAGGCGATCGGCGGGATGTTGAAAGTCTGAAAAGCAGTATCAACGCAATGATCACAACTTTTCAAGGAGGAAAGTAAGATGGATGAACTCAAGAAATTAATAGAAGCTCTCGGCAGGGCCTTCGAGGAATTCAAGGCCGCGAATGATCTGAGGATTAAGGCCCTCGAAACGAAGGGCAGCGTCGATGTTGTTCTGGCTGAAAAGGTAGACCGGATCAACAAGGACCTGTCCGCCATATCCGAGATGAAGAAACAGGTTGAGGCCATTGAGACGGCGATTGCCCAGGGACAGCTTCCGGGCGGTAGCCCGCAAAACGACAGAGAGAAGATCGCCAAAGCACAGGCCTTCATGTTTCTCATGAGGGGCAGCATCGAGGCCGTCAAGGACATCGAGGTACAGGCGGCGGCATCGACCCTTTCCGACCCGGATGGAGGCTTTACCGTTCCCGAGGAAGTAGATAAGGCG
>JAQVWF010000098.1 GCA_028698615.1 Syntrophorhabdaceae bacterium | reverse complement strand
TCGAAAAGCTCATCGACGACGCCAGGGCCGTGGAAGCGGCAGGCGCGTTCATGGTGGTCCTTGAGTGCGTTCCCAGACAGCTGGCCAAAGAGATCACCGAAATGCTGACGATTCCCACCATAGGTATTGGAGCAGGACCGGATTGCGACGGACAGGTCCTGGTCATTCATGACCTCCTGGGCCTTCTCGGGGATTTCCGGCCCAAATTCGTGAAGCAGTATCTTAATCTTACCGAGGAGATAGACAAGGCCGTCAAGGGGTACATAGACGAGGTCACTTCCGGGACCTTTCCCGACGATAGCCAGTCATTCCACTGATATGAAAATAATCCGAACCGTCTCCGAAATGCAGGGCACCTCCGACGAACTGAGGAAGGACAGGCGTATCGCCTTTGTGCCCACCATGGGCTACCTGCACGAGGGTCACCTCGCTCTTGTCAGGGAGGCCCGCAAACTCGCCGATGTCGTCGTAGCGAGCATATTCGTGAACCCTATCCAGTTCGGGCCCACCGAGGACCTCTCCCGGTACCCCCGCGATTTCGACCGCGACGCGGCCCTCCTCGAGAAAGAAGGCACGGATATCATCTTCTTTCCCGATGACGGCGAGATGTATAAAGAGGGCTTTACCACCTACGTCGAGGTCAAGAAGCTCGAGGAGCATCTCTGCGGGAAAACCAGGGTCGGGCACTTTACCGGGGTGGCCACCGTGGTGTCAAAGCTCTTCAATATAGTCAAACCTCACTATGCCGTTTTTGGTCAGAAGGATTACCAGCAGTTGATGGTCATCGAACGCATGGTCCGGGACCTCAACATGGATGTCGCGATAGTCCCCTATCCCACAGTCCGTGAATCCGACGGTTTGGCGATGAGCTCACGGAACACCTATCTCAGCGATACGGAAAGGGACAGGGCCCGCCTTATCAGTGCATCATTGAGAAAAGCTGAGGAAATGGTACGGTCCGGCGAGCGGAACACCGATACGATTAAAAAAGCCGTTGATGATATCCTTCACCAGGAAGATGGCATTGACGTCGAATATATTGACATATGTGATACCGGGACGCTGGAGGATGTCCCGGCTGTCGCAGGAAAGGCTGTCCTCGCCGTGGCGTGCCGCATAGGCAAGACGAGGCTGATCGATAACACGATATTAACGGAGGCATGACAATGAGAAGGACCATGATGAAATCAAAGATCCACAGGGCGACGGTCACCGACAGCAACCTTGATTACGAGGGAAGCATCACCATCGACTCCCAGCTCATGGATAAAGCGAACATCATCCCTTACGAACGGGTCGAGATCTACAACGTGACATCAGGCGAGCGGTTCGCCACTTACGCCATACGGGGCGACAAGGATTCGGGCGTTATCTGCATCAACGGCGCCGCGGCCCACAAGGCCAAAAAGGGCGACATCATCATAATCGCCACTTACGCCAGTCTTGAGGAACAGGAATTGGAGTCCTTCAAGCCGAAGAAGGTTTACGTGGATGGCGCGAACAAGATAAAGACACAGCTGTTGCAAGCAGTGAACTGATGAAAAGCCGTGAAGCGTAAGGCGTTGAACAACAACGCTGATTGTTTTATCCCTCACGCTCTACGCTTTACGGCTTCTTGAGTTGTTCACACTTTACCGCTTTTAAGGACTTGATAAGGCCCGTTAGTATTCTACAGATGTCATTCATAAGCATCGATATTTCTTTAATTGATCTTCCATCTATATACCGTAGCTTTTCTGATATCTCCAGATGGGTAGGTAGTGTCTGTCAAGAATCTTTCTTTCTTCCAATTGCGGATAAATGCGCCTCTATGGCTGATATAGCACCTGTCAAGGAAGGCAGGAGAAATTCCACGTCGCGGACCAGCGCGGCGAGGGTTTCCCTGTGGTTCTCCCTCACTTTAAGCGCCGCGCTCTGGACTCCCGACAAATTCTCGATATGCTCTTTGAGGGATGCGAATTCCTTCAGCAAGAGCTTGCCCGATATCTTGTGGGCATTTTCCCCGCCTTCGGGCCCGCTGCCGTCTCTTTCAAAGGGCGACTCAGGGGCCGGGAAAGACGGGGCGGAGGTGTCTGAAAAAGTCCCCGTTTCCGGGGGTTTTTCTACTTCCCCCACAGAGTTATCGAAAGGTGTTTCGTCCTCCCCCTGGAGGGGAATTTCGGCATTTTGCGTATACTTGGTAGCACTTTTCCCCTCAATTTCCTCCGGCTCGAAAGAACCAGATTCCCGGGTTTCGGTGACCTGCTCCACCTCGCCTGCGGGATCATGTGCAAGGGGGTCAAGCGGGCGGTCCCCAGCTTCCTCAACTGCTTGCTCAACAACCAGTTCTTCCGCCACATCATCGTCCTGTGCGGTGACCGGTGGGTCAGCGGTAACAGGTTCGACAGTTTCGATGGGGTCGTGGACAGGTTCCATGGAAGCCACAGGCAACTCTTCTGCAGCACCGTTGCCATTCTCCCCGGCTGTCGTGGTCGTAACGGGAGCTTCAGCGGGCGCTTTGACCTTCCCTGAAGTGCCTTCGGCGTGTTCTTCCGCTTCTGCCACGGCGATTTCGGCGGTTTCCCTGACCGCGGCCGACGTATCCTTCTCGAGGACGTACATGGCCGACTGGAGATCGTCGGTGGTCTCCCATACCCGTACCGCCTGTTCGAGGGTCTTTATTCCGAACCTGCGGCATGTTTCCATGAGCGAGTCATATGTAGCAAAATTCCCGGCGACAGCTTTCACGAAAAACCCTGCAATCCTCCTTGCGACGTACAGGTAACTCCTCGAACGCGCGGTGAGGACCATGATCCGCTTTATATCCTTGCCGCGGTCGAAGAACTCCTTGATCATATATATCTCGTCGACGGTGTTCAGACTCTCCCTCTGCATGTTCTCAAGGACCGCGACTTCATCCGCCGGTGTGGCATCGTCGTCGTCCTTGATGATGACCGGTATCATGCGCAGGCCTGCCTTGCAGGCCGCCCTCCAGCGACGCTCCCCGGCAACGATGAGGTACGATTCCCCCCGGCGCTTCACGATAATCGGCTGCAGCACACCGTCCTGCTTAACACTCTCCGTCAAGAGCTCCAGCTTTCCCTCGTCGTATGAACGCCGCGGCTGGAGGCCGTTCGGGATGATCTTCGTCACGTCCATGAGCTGCATCTGGCTTTCACGGAACCCTATGGCCATCTGTTGTTCTGTCCCGGCATCGTCCGTTATCCCTGTAAACACGTTTTTACCGTTCATAATACCCTATCCTCCTGTTCGTTTATAGTCTTGTTCCTGTCATGTCGAAGCCTTCCGGTATTGTCCGCCCCAAAAACAGCCCCTACGCAAAATGGTGCAAACTGTGTACGCCGTACACAACTTGTCAGACTTTGCGTAGGGCGGGTTTTTCCTCCTGGTTCTCTGATCTCTTTCTCATGCATCTGCCCGATGAGATACAGGTTGTGCGTCGAAAGGAGCAGTTCCTTGATCCGGTTGTCTATCTCGACGTCGTCTCCCTGCATGCCCTGTCCCTCGTCCATTCCCATGGCCGGGTATGCCGGGTTCATATCATCTGCGTTGTAATTGGGATTTGGCAAAGAAGCCTCCTTATGTTCAGTTTTTCTGTTTCAACATCCTTTGTTGAAGTAAAATCCCTCATATTAAGTGAAATAGCATCGGATTCGCCCGAAACACCGGGAATAGCTACCAATCGCTGAAAAATATGGGAAGAAGAAAGAACTCCACCACACAGACAGGGAGCGGATTTGTCCTTCTCCCTTTCAACCCAGACTTCGATGCGGTCCCTGTCATTCCCAAAACCCGCTTTTCTTGAATACTCTCTGTCTGCTTTTGCACGTTCCAGTCTCCCACCTTATGTTCCTCCTTCTCGTGTTTTATACTTTCCCTTGGAAATAGCATTCATTTGAGCGTTTTTTCTCACCTGCATGGCAATGACAACCTAAAAATGACCCACTGTGATCACCTAAAAATGACCCACTGCCTATTCCGCTGAAGTCGGCCACCTATTATGACCCAAGCCGGCCACCCATTCCGGAGCAAGCCGGCCACCTGTTATGATGAACCCGGCCACCCCCGTCGGAGCCGTCAGGGTCGGGTCCCCGAAGAGCTGTCCAGTCGGCAAACCC
Source organism: Syntrophorhabdaceae bacterium (assembly GCA_028698615.1). NCBI lineage: Bacteria > Pseudomonadati > Thermodesulfobacteriota > Syntrophorhabdia > Syntrophorhabdales > Syntrophorhabdaceae > Syntrophorhabdaceae bacterium. The sequence goes on along the minus strand of JAQVWF010000098.1, from coordinate 71 downwards.
GAGGTTGGTCGTTATGATCACGGAGGCCCTTTCATACCTATCCGCCAGAAGCTGTGATGCCTAACTCATCG
>JAQVWF010000097.1 GCA_028698615.1 Syntrophorhabdaceae bacterium | reverse complement strand
ACTCCGTATCATAATCCTGCGTACCATCTGGGGTACCTCCTTAATCATAGTCCCGAACTGTGATGGGTTCTTCGCTATGATGGTACCCCAGTTTTTTGTTCTGACACAAAGAATGATACATTACCCGCCACAGGTCTTCTTTGAAATAGGCCCGGTTTTCTGCTATAATCTTGGGCTTGATAAGGATGTGAAGCTGTAATAGCGATATGGATAGTATATTCGTAAAAGGTGCGAGAGAGCACAACCTCAAGGGCATCGATGTAACCATTCCCCGCAACAAGATGGTCGTTATCACAGGGCCGAGCGGTTCCGGTAAGTCGACGCTCGCCTTCGATACCATCTATGCGGAAGGCCAGCGCAGGTACGTCGAATCTATTTCCTCATATGCCCGGCAGTTCCTCGAACTCATGGAAAAACCCGACGTGGACTACATCGAGGGGTTGTCGCCGGCAATCAGCATCGAGCAGAAGAGCATAAGCAAGAACCCGCGAAGCACGGTGGGTACCGTTACCGAGATATACGATTACCTGCGGCTGCTTTTTGCCCGCGTAGGTCATGTCTTCTGCTACGGTTGCGGCAAGGAGATCAAGAGCCAGCACGCCCCCCAGATCGTCGATGCGATCCAGGCCCTGGGAAAGGGGGAGAATCTTACCATTCTCGCCCCCATCGTTCGGGGCAGAAAGGGCGAATACCACAAGGAGATCGACGAGCTCAGGGAACATGGTTTCACGAAGGTCAGGATCGATGGGAAGATCATGGATCTGGCGGACGAGATCGAGCTCGACAAGAACAAGAAACACGAGATCGAGGTCGTCGTCGACCGGATCACCATCAGAGAGGGTGTGGAACGCAGGCTCTTCGAAGCGGTGGAACTGGCTCTCTCAAGGACGGGGGGCCTCGTGAAGGTCGAGACCGGCAAAGAGACGCGGGTTTTCAGCGAAAAGTTTGCCTGTCCCGATTGCGGCATCAGTTATCCCGAGATAGCTCCGCGGATGTTTTCCTTCAACAACCCCTACGGTGCCTGTCCGGCCTGCACCGGGTTGGGCGTCAAGGAATACTTCGACCCGGCCCTCATCGTTCCCAATCACGACCTATCGCTCCGCGACGGTGCGGTCGTGCCATGGGCCGAGAAAAACCCCGTTCATTTCCTGCCCTTTCTCGAGGCCCTCGTCAAGCACTACAAGATCGATATCAGGAGACCCTTCAAGAACCTTCCGAAGGATGTCCAGGATGCCATCCTCTACGGTTCGAAGGGCGAAGAGATAGAGTTCTTCCACGACCTGGGGGAGCGCAGAAGCTTCAGGCGCAAGGCTTTCGCGGGAGTCATCGGCGAGCTTCAGAGGGACTATGAGGATTCCAACTTTTACGAGCGGGAAAAGCTGGAGAGGTTCATCAACCTCATTCCCTGCCCGGAATGCCACGGAGCTCGGCTCAGGAAGGAGATGCTCTGGGTAAAGGTGGGCGGGCTTAATATCTCCGAAATATCCCGGATGACCATCGAGGAATGCCTGGGTTTCTTCGATGCCATGGAACTTTCGGCGAAAGAGCAGGAGATTGCCCGGACGATACTCAAAGAGGTCGCATCGCGGCTCAGATTTCTCCTCGATGTAGGCCTCGACTATATCAGCCTGAGCCGTAATTCCGCCACGCTGTCCTCGGGTGAATCGCAGAGGATCCGTCTTGCAACCCAGATCGGTTCGGGGCTGACAGGGGTGCTCTATGTCCTTGATGAGCCGAGCATCGGGCTTCATCAGCGTGACAACGACAGGCTCCTGGAGACGTTGAGGCGGCTTCGCGACCTCGACAATACGGTTATCGTCGTGGAACACGATTATGACGCCATCGTCTCCTCCGATTATGTTGTCGATCTCGGTCCCGGAGCCGGCGAGAACGGCGGATACCTTGTTTTCCAGGGGACACCCGCGGAATTGAAGATGCATCCCGAGTCGGCAACGGGCCAGTATCTATCGGGACGCCGTTTCATCGAAAGGCCGGCCGACAGGAGACAGACCCGGGGTTATCTCACGGTGAAGGGCGCACGGGCGAACAACCTCAAGAGCATCGACGTCGCGATACCTCTCGGGGTTTTCACTGCCGTCACCGGTGTCTCAGGTTCCGGCAAGAGTACCCTTGTCGTCGATACCCTTTACCCGTTGTTGAAGCAGAAACTCTACAGGTCGAAGGAACGGGTGGGCGAGTATGACGGCATCCAGGGCTTTGAGGCCGTGGACCGTGTCATCGACATCGACCAGTCGCCCATCGGAAGGACCCCGAGATCCAACCCGGCCACCTACACCGGTCTTTTCACCCATATCCGCGAACTCTTCACCAGGCTGCCGGAGTCACGGATGAGAGGTTACAGGGAGGGAAGGTTCAGCTTCAACGTCAAGGGCGGAAGGTGCGAGACCTGCGCCGGCGAGGGTTTTGTCAAGATAGAGATGCAGTTCCTGCCCGATGTTTACATAGTCTGCGAGGCCTGCAAGGGGAAGCGCTACAACAGGGACACCCTGGAGATCCTCTATCGCGGGAAGAGCATCGCCGATGTGCTGGAAATGACCGTTACACAGGCGATGGAGTTCTTCGAAGCCCATCCGCACATGAGGAACAAGCTCAAGGTCCTCAACGATGTAGGACTCGGGTATATCCGCCTGGGACAGGCGGCTACCACCCTTTCCGGCGGAGAGGCCCAGAGGATCAAACTCTCCCGGGAGCTGTCGAAGAGAGACACGGGAAAGACCTTCTATATCCTCGACGAACCGACGACGGGGCTGCACTTTGTGGATATCGAGAAGCTCCTCCACGTCCTTAATGAACTCGTTGACAGGGGCAATACGGTTGTTGTGATCGAGCACAATCTCGATGTCATAAAGAGCGCCGATCACATAATAGACCTGGGGCCCGAGGGCGGGGGTCGGGGAGGGACGATCATTGCGGAAGGCACGCCCGAGGACATCATGTCCATAGAGAGTAGTTATACCGGGGTTTTCCTGAAGCGGTACCTTGAAGACAGCGCCCGCCTTGCCGGCGGGGAGCCGGCCGATCTGGGGACTGTTTCAAGACGTCGACGCTCCAGGGCACGACCATAAGGTACCACTGCCGAGATCGTTTCCGGCTGCCTGCCTAAGCCGACCAGGTTTTTTTGATACCCTCAAGAAAAAGAAGCCTTTTCTTTATCTTTTCTCCCAGCGCGAATCCTCCTATCGACCCATCATGTCGGATGACCCTGTGGCAAGGAATGATGATGGGGATGGGATTCCTCTTCACCGCCTGACCGACGGCGCGTACCCCCCCGGGGCATCCGGCGGATACCGCAATATCGAGATAGCTTCTCGTTTCTCCGTAGGGGATCTTGCGAAGCTCTGTCAATACTCTTTGCGTGAATTCCGGCAGGTCGGATATGTCGACCTCCACATCGAAATCCACCGGTTGCCCTTTCAGATAACGGTGGAGCAGGGTGCGTACAGTCTTAAAGGATTGTTCAGATTCTACGCTGTCAGGAAAGCGTTTCACCAGGGCTCGGTGTTCCTGGTACATGTCATTGTCTGAAAGATCGAGACGTATGATCCGGCCGTTTCTTTTTGCGATGGAGATGGTGCCGAACCAGGATTCGAAGATAGCAAATTCAATGGGATCCAAAGGCGGCCTCGCGGTGTGTTCCCGGCACTGTTGAGAGATGTATCCCTGTTTTGCTCACCCTCCCGATGTTTGCGGGAATGCGGCGTTCGCGTAATAGTATTCCATCTTCTCCTTGTGCTTCAGCTCTTCCGCGGCCATCATAAGGAGCATATTCCGCGCCTCTCCCGAAGAATGCATGGAGGCAAGGGAGAGGTAGAACTCGTGGGACGCCTTCTCGCGATGGGCGGCAATGAGGAAGACATCCTTGCTTTCCATGCCGGCCTTAGGCTCAGGGGCCTCGAGATGCTCCGCGATCTTGTAATCGACGACAGCCGTCATTTTCAGGCCTTCGTTCCCGTAGCCCTTGTCGCGGTAATTTACGAGGAACTCCTTGTGCTTTTTTTCCTCGCCGGCGATGACCTGCAGCGCGTCCTTGGCCGCCTTGTCATCGACGGCGTTTATGAGTTCCATGTAAAAATCGTAGGCTTCTTCCTCTTTTGATATTGCGAGATTGATAATGGCTGCAAAATCCTTGCTTTCCATAAGACCTCCCCCTTTTTTTGTTCTGTCTATAGCATGGCACATTAACTGTGCGCGCGCAAGACCCGGAAAGACAGA
>JAQVWF010000096.1 GCA_028698615.1 Syntrophorhabdaceae bacterium | reverse complement strand
ATCACCTATCGCCTCGTGCCAGTGTTCCACGGGCAGCTGGCTCGTCACGATCGTTGATGCCGCGTGGTGCCTGTCCTCGACAACCTCGAGAAGATCCCTGCGCTCCGGATCCGTCAGGGTTGAGAGACACAGGTCATCGAGGATGAGCACGGAGGCCTTCGTGAACTTCGCCAGGGTCTTCGCATAGCTTCCGTCGGCACGGGATATGGCCATGGTGTAGTAGAGCTTCGGGGTCCTGACGTAGAGGGCGCTGAGTCCCTCCCTGCATGCCCTGTGGGCCAGGGCGCAGGCAAGGAAGGTCTTCCCCGATCCCGTGGGTCCCACGATGATCACGTTCTGGTGCTTTTGTATCCACCCGCAGGTCCCCAGGGTGAGCATCACCGACTTGTCTATCCCCCGGGGCGTCCTGTAGTCGATGTCCTCCATGGATGCGGGCAGCTTCAGCCGCGCGCTTTCCAGGAGCCGTCTCATCCTCCTGTCCTCCTTCCAGAGGTGCTGCGCATCAACGAGCATGCCGAAGCGCTCCTCGAAGGACAGATCATCCACCCCGGCGGTCTCCATCTGTTCCTTCAGGGCCTGCGCCATGCCCGAGAGCTTCATGGCGTTCAGTTTCTCAAAGGTCTGTTCGTTCAGCATATCATCTCCTTTTTCAGCTGTAGTATCCGTTCCCCCGGATGTTCTCGTGGTCGACGGGGGTGCCCGACGGGGGGACAAGGAGCGCCCTCGTGCCGTCGAGGCCGTTTTTGAGGATCAGTTCCACGTTCTTGTAGGAGTAGGCCTTTATCGCAAGGGCCCTCTCGCAGGCCGCCTCCAGACGCTCCTGGCCGTAGCGCCTGCCCAGGCGTATGATGCCGAGGCAGGACCTGAAGCCCTGCTCGGGGTGCGTCTTCCTCTCCATGATCTGCCGTACCATCTCCCCCGTCGACGGGCCCGTCTTCGCCGCCCAGGCGATGATCCGTGACGGCGTCCATTCCAGGTAACGCCTGTGGGAGTCAGGCATGTGGTCGGCCGCGGTCGTGTGTTTCTGCGGGCTATGGCTCCGGGGATGGGATGCCACGCGTCTTCCCCGGCAGAACACCTCAACCATGGCGGCCGTGACCCTCGCCTCCATCGGTTCGCGCCGGAGCCGGTAGGGCACGCTGTAGTAGTGGCCTTCGACCTCCACATGGTAGTCGATGTTGGCCCTCACCTTCCTCCACTCGGCGTACTCGTAGGGTCTTTCGGGAAGGGGGCCCATCGCGGGCCTGTCAATCGTCTCGAAGAGCTCCCTCCTCGACACCTTCAGCTTCTGCAGGGGACGGGAGTTGAACTCGCCGAGCCTCTCCCGGATAGCCCCGTTGAGTTCCCCGACGCTGAAGAACCGGTGGTTCCTCAGGGCGGCGATGATCCATCTCTCGGCGATGAGAACGGCCGATTCCACTTTGGCCTTGTCCCGGGGCTTTCTGACACGGGCGGGAATGACCGTCGTATTGTAGTGCGCCGCCATGTCCCGGTACGTCGGGTTGAGGTCCGGCTCATAGCGGCACGGATGGGTGACGCCCGTCCGCGTGTTGTCGGGGACCGTGATCGCGGGGACCGACCGGAAGAACTCGAAGGCCCGGACATGGGAGCGTATCCAGAAGAAGAGGTCGAGGGAGGCGGTGGCCTCCGCGTAGGTGTAATTGCTGGCGCCGAGGGTCGCCACGAAGAGATGTGCGCAGGATGCTACGCCCGTGGCCGGGTCGTATACCGGGATGGTGTCTCCCGCATAGTCCACGAAGAGCTTCTCCCCCGCCCTGTAATCCTGCCGGAGAGAGACGTCGAGGGTCTTCTTCCAGGCCCGGTAGCGCAGACAGAACTGGCTGTACTGGTAGCCGTCGGGGTTCTTCTCCCTGTATTCCTGCCAGAGGAGCTGCATGGTGACGTGCTTCTTCTTCATCTCCCGGTGGAGGTACTCAAAGGGCGGCATTCCCCTCATCTCTTCCGTGAGCGACCTTTCGGACGGGAAGAGGAGCCTCTCGACGGCGTCATCGTCAAGACCGGCCGGCAGGGGCCAGGCAAGTCCCGCCTTCCTTGCCCGGGACAGGTAGTCCTTGACGGTGGTCCGCCCGATGCCGCAGTTCTGTGCGACCTGCCCCGTCGACAGGCCGCTCTCGTGGGTAAGCCGCAGTACTTCCCCGATCTTTCTCATGGATAATCTCCTTCTCGCCATAGACGCTCCTCTCGTCATGTTATTTTGGGAGAAGCGTAATAGCACTTCGTAAAGTTATCCAGCGTTCTTTTCCGGTTGACGGGGTGGTCGGATTACATCATAACCGGTGGTCGGATTGGAGTCGGATTGAATCATAACCGGTCGTCGGATTGAATCGGAATACGCACTGGTCAATACCGATGTGGAGGCGGATGAGGTATGATACCGAAAGTTTATGTGCAAGAGTGGAAAGGGCGCGCGCCGTGGAACGCAGAAGCCCAAGTAGAGCAGGATCTGATTATCAGCAGGGCGTTGATGGAGAGATTTATGAACATCCGCAATTGGCAGAAGGTCTTGCTTTTCGGGGTGGAACGGCGCTTTTTAAGTTTCATCTTGGATCTATGTGTTATTCCCGTAGTGGGTCAGTTTGAAAATAAGAGATTATGATTTCTTTTTTGGAGCCGGTATTTGTGTTTCTATAAAATCCACGTGTTCTGATAATTCGGGCCGAACAGGATTTCTCAAGGGATCAAGACAGACCTGCATACCGTTGCGACGAGCAAACTTCAATACTGGCACTATATCAGCGTCACCCGTGATAACTACTAACAGATCAGAAAGCCTCTCCATTGCAATACACGTGATGTCCAAACCGAGCTTAATATCTACCGCTTTCTGTTCTATGAGTGGCTTAAAGTCCTCGTCAACGAGTTGATCGGTCGTTATTGTTTTGTCTAACAGCGCAGAGACCTTTTCCGGTTTTAATATCCACTGATTATTTCTCCATATTGTCTTTCCAAGGCGTAAGGCGAAATTTGGGGTTGTCTTGATGGAATTGAGCAATCTTGTCTGTTCCTGCGCAACCCTGGTTGTCCCGAAATTGACCGCCTTCTTTGAAATGGGATAATGTCCCTTTTTGTCTAGCGGTTCTGTGTCGTAATAAAAAATGCGATACAGATAGTCATCCTTTCTTAGGTGTTTGAGGCAATAGTTTCTAATTTCTTGGCCGGAATAATAGAAAGTTTTGTACTTATAAATCTGTTTTCTCATGAACCAGCCATCGATCATGAATACTACTTTTCGCATGGCATCCCCAGATATGCAATGCCCCTTGGTCGGCTCCGAATTTGTTATGATAAATCGAAACGTTGCAAGGGGCGTTTAATATCGCTTCAAACTTGTTTCTTAGATAATTATCGTCATTTGTATTGGTAAGTCAAGTACTTTTTCGTGAATCATTTCATTAACGAGATGATGTCTTCTATTTCCCACGCATGATCACGCTGCTACCTTCAGATGAATTAAGATGACTCGATCAGGGTGGAATCCCCTAGCGGAGATAACCTGTTGGTTCCAGTATACGGAGCTTTCTGCCCGTGTCCTATCCGGTGAAGGGACAAAAAGTGTTCGAGGGAAAGCGGATTTACTGTTCGGATATTACCGGACCGGGTGTTCGATCTTTTCCGGATTTGATGTTCGAGGTTGAGCGAATTTTACAGTGATGTAAACTTCGTCAGTGATGTAAAGCCATTAATCGCTGAAGGTGATGGCTTCAACTTCAATATTGCAGAAGCTGCGGAACTGGTAATAGACAGGTTATTATGTCTGATTCCGGGGAAAAGCGGGAACAGATCACCAAATGACACAACAATCCCATACATGCCAAGGAATACCCCTGGGTTTTGAAAGCAGATCGTTTTTGCGCATCTCTTGCGGTTTTCATCGCTCCCCACATTTCACCTTCTTTCGTTACAAATGATCACTTCATGTATACCCAATAGCAACGATCTGTCACAAGGGATAGTTTACCTCCGGTACAGCAACACACAAGCACAGCACATAAAGTAATAAAGCGGTAAAGCAGACAGGGGAGAATGGCATCTTCATCGTAAACGTTTACGCCGTTACCCAATATCGGTATGACAGCTATAAAGCACAGCATTATGCTTTACAACCTCCGCGTCCCATGTGTTTGCTTACAGCGTTAAAGCTGGCTTTAAGTAAAGTCTGAAAGGGGGTTCACAAAATACGGTCTTTTGTGAACAAAACGCGTAGATGCAGGACTGACAGGGCTTTGCAGAGAGTGAGCCTGGCAAAGGGGGTAGAAACACCCAAAACTTAACATTTCAGCTAGAGGAAATGTGAACAGCGCAAAAATGCATTATCGCTTTAATGCATTAAGCACGTGGTGAATGAAACAACGTCATTAATGCCA
>JAQVWF010000095.1 GCA_028698615.1 Syntrophorhabdaceae bacterium | reverse complement strand
GACCATCCCATCCTTGCGAGCCAGCTCTTTGCGTGCTACGCATACGTCAAGAAAGTCCGCGGATTGGCGGATGTCATCGGCGAAGAGGAGTTGAGCCCGCTGGACAAGCAGTACCTGAAGTTCGGCGAGGCCTTTGAGGGCACATTTTTGAACCAGGGCGAATACGAGAACCGCTCCATAGAGACGACGCTGGAGCTGGGGTGGGATGCCCTGTCCGTGCTGCCCCGGGAGGAACTGCACCGCGTAAGCGACGAACTGCTGAGGAGACATTACCGCTCGCAACCGAAAACCGGTGAACAAGGGCAACCGCACGCCGTTTCGCAACCGGGGGTTTGAGACTGAATGGCAAAACTCAACGTAGCACCGACGAAATCTAATCTCCTCGGACTTCAACGGCAGCTGGAGTTTGCCCAGGAGGGTTATGATCTCCTGGAGCAGAAGAGACAGATCCTGATCTTTGAGCTCATGAGCCGTTTGAACCGCGCGGAGGAGGCGGAAGGCAGGGTCGGGAACGCCGTTGCCCACGCCTTCGCAGCGCTCGGCGAGGCCACTCTGGATATAGGCTCCCAGGCGATCGAGGAGGCTGCCTTCGCCGTGGCGATGCGTCACGAGGTGTCGCTGTCGGACGATCGCCTTATGGGTATGGGGGTGCCGAAGATATCCCTGCAGGAGGAGCCGATGGGTGTCCGTTTTGGCGTTGGCGGCACGTCCTCCAATACCGACATCGCCATGAGCCGCTTCGTCGACCTTCTTCCGTCGCTTGCCGAACTGGCGGAACTGGTCAACGCCGTAATGCGCCTTGCCCGGGAGCTGCGCAGGACACAGAGGCGCTGCAACGCTCTTTCCAAGATCTTCATCCCCCAGTACAGGGAGACGATCGATTACATCATGGGCTCCCTCGAAGAGAGAGAGCGTGAATCGCTCATAATCCTCAAGATGATACGGGACCGGCTCGGCGAGGAAGAAGAGGCCAACCCCTGATCTTGCCAATGGAAACGGTCCTGCCGAGATTCGCGAAGATGTTCTCGGCGAGGATCGATTTCAAGACGGGCGGAGCAACGAAGGAACCCGCGATGGTAAAAAGGAGGACTCCAACGGGAAGCCTGAAGAAGGATCTTTCGTAAACGCATTCGGGAGGGACAACGGAAGCTCCCGAAAAGTCCTGTGATTGTCCGAGAGTTTCCATTATACTTGTCCCATGAAAGTGCTTCTTGTCCAGCCGCCCATCGAGGATTTTTACGATACGGCAATCAGGACATACCCCCTGGCGCTCGCTTCTATCGCGGCGAAGATACGGGACATTTGTGATGTGACCATCCTCGACTGCAGGACGGGCATACCGCCGCGGCAGCTCAAGGACCACGATTTCCCGGAAGTGGCGCCTTTTTACCGTGACGACAGGCAGACCCCTTTTTCCCTCTTCAAGCGATATTCCCGCTACGGGATGGGGCGGCAGGAGATAGAGGCCGCCATCAGGCAGGCGGCCCCCCGGGTTGTCGCGATAGCATCTTCCTTCACGGCCTATTCCCGTCAGGCCCGGGAGATTGCCGCCATCGCGAAAAAGGTGGACAGGGGCATCGTCACCGTGATGGGCGGAACCCACGCGACACTCTTCCCCGAGCATGTGCTCAAGGACAGGGACATCGATTACGTGGTCCGGGGGGAAGGGGAGACACCCTTTTTCGAATTCGTCCGCGTCCTGTCTTCCGGGAATAGGTGTGAGCTGTCTTCCATTCCGGGGCTTTCCTTTTACCGCGACGACGGTACCTTCCACACGGGGGGCATCCACGTCGAGGAGGACATCGACCTCATGCCGGCACGCGACCTCCTTCCCGCCGAGAAGTACCGTATCGGCAAAAGGCCTTACACCTTCTTTCTTACGTCGAGAGGGTGCCCCTTTCAGTGCTCCTTCTGCGGCAAGCCTCCCGTCCCCTACCGTCGGCGGACGATAGGGGCCATAGAAAATGAGCTTGCGGAGATAGAGAGGCTGGGGATCACCGCCATAGACTTCGAGGACGACATGCTCAACCTCGACATCCCCTTCTTCCACGGCATCCTAGACCTCCTGAAGGACAGGGGCGCCACCCTTTCCGCCATGAATGGCCTTTACGGCCATACCCTCGATATTGAAACGCTCGAGAAGATGCGTGAAGCGGGCTTTGCCCGCCTCAATTTCTCACTCGTCGATGCCTCCCCCGCCGTTCATGCATCCCAGCGAAGGAGGTATCCGGCCAACCTGCTAAGCCTTTTCGACTGGCTGGAGACTTCCGACTTTCTCGTAGAGACGCACTTCATCATCGGCCTGCCGGGCCAGAGGCCTCAGGAGATCATAGACACCATGGTTTTTCTCATGGGGAAAAGGATGCTCCCCGGCCCGAGCATCTATTATCTCGCCCCGGGCAGTCAGCTCTTTGACGACATATGCGGCAGCGACGCGGCGGCTTATTTCCCCGCTGCCCGCTCGAGCGTCATGTTCGAGGCGAACCCCCTTTTTCCGCGGGAGACGACGTTCACCTTCATGAAACTCCTGCGGTTCGTTAACGTTGTCAAGGCCCTCATCGACGTAAGCCCCGGCGCCTCGACCCTGAAGGACCTTGCCGGCACGGAGCGCCTGCAGAAGAATCCCCGCGACCTCCATATATTCAATTCACTCCTCAAGGAAAAGCGGTTCCTCTGGTTCGATACCCGGGGCAATGACTATGTCGAAGAGCCGCAGGGCCCGGGCGTAGTCACCGCTTTTTTCAAGGCAATGGAGGGAAGGACCATAAAGGGATTCCGGACAGCCAATTCGGTCAGGGCCTGAGGAAGGGAGCCGAGAGGCGGGAATGTGGCGTGCATGGCGGCGCGCACGAAACGTCTGTATATATACGTGGAAAATATGCTATGTAACCCCCATATACTCTGTCGGAAGGAACATCTATGATGTATCGGAAGGTTCTGGGCGCCTTGATCTTCGTCATCTGTGCATTGACTTTGGCGACCCTTCGTCCTTTCAATGGATTGTCGGCGCAAGGCCATTATATTTGTTCGACCATCCTTATCGCCCTCGGCCTGTGGATCTTCAGGCCGTGGAACTTGCCCTACCTTGCGGGTGCGGCCGTCCTTATCAGCGGAGCGCTGCTTTTCGGTTTGCCCCTTCATGTTGTAACGAGCGGGTTCACAAGCTCAGGCGTCTGGGTGCTCATCCCGGCCCTCTTTCTCGGATATGCCCTTGCGAAAACGGGTCTTGGAAAACGGATAGCCTATTTTGTCCTGAAAAGCTTCGAGCCCGGTTACTTCACCATTGTCGTGAGCTGGTTCATAATCGGGATCGTTCTGTCGGCGCTCACGCCATCGATAACGGTGCGCCTTTCCGTCGTCATGCCCATTGCCATGAACGTCGTCGAGGCATGCCGGCTGGGAGACAGGTCGAGGGGCTGTGCCCTCATCTGCCTTGTTGCCTGGGGGACGGCCGTTCTGCCCGGCACCGGATGGTTGACGGGGTCTCTCTGGGGTCCCTTCATGATGGGATTCCTTCCCCTGGAAATGAAGCCTCTGGCCAGCTTCGACGCATGGTTCCAGATCATGGCGGTTCCATGGTTCATCGCCACCATTCTCTTCGTCGGCCTCGTCTATGTCCTGTTGAAACCGAGGGCTCCCCTCGCCGTCTCAAGGGAATCGTTCAAGGAAGAGTACCGGGCGCTCGGGAAGATCAGCAGGCAGGAGATCATTACCGGCATCATCCTGACATGCGCGCTTGTGCTCTTTGCCACCGAGAGGCATCATCATATTCCAACGGCGGCATGCGCAATGATGGCCGTCCTGGCGCTTGTTCTGTTCCAGGTCATCGCGCCCGGGGACATTGGAAAGGGTGTCAACTGGGACATCATAATATTCTTCGGCGTCGTGGTCTCCCTGTCGGGGATCTTCATGAAGGCCGGCATATCGGGTTGGATCCGGCCTTTCATAGAACCAGGGATCCTGTCCTGGGCGCACAGACCGCTTTTGTTCCTGATAGTGATCACGCTGGGGTTCTGGCTGATCCGGTTCGTGGATGTGCCCTGGGGGTTTTCCACGATCGCCCTGACGTCCCCGTTGTTCATTCCCCTCTTTGAGGATTTTGGCCTCCATCCGGTGCTGGTGAGCGTGGCCGTGATAGCCGGGGGGAACAGTTTCTTTCTGGCCTATACCCAGCCTTTCATCATGGTCAGCGACGCCATTACGGGGCAAAGGGGGTGGAGTGCCCGCCACGTGGCATTGGGCGGCGGCCTGTACGCCGTGTCCATCATCGCCGCGATGCTGATCAGCTCCGTTTACTGGAAGGCGATCCACGTGCTTCCCTGAAAACCCTTTCAGACTTAAAGGCCCCATCGATTTGATAGAAGCGACTTTCTTCGAAGACGGCGCCCCCTGTCCCTGGTCCACCGGCGGCAGCGGTAGTGAATAGGGGCGGGAATTCCAAGGGAGCGGCAAACGGGGGCATCAAGGCTCACGTTGAGCTAAGTGCGCCCGTGAAGGCAACG
>JAQVWF010000094.1 GCA_028698615.1 Syntrophorhabdaceae bacterium | reverse complement strand
GTCCCCTCACCTCCATCTTGCCAGCAGGTTAAGAGGAGACATCCCGGAGGGATTTGCAGGCACCCTTTATCCCTACCAAGCTGCCGGATATCACTGGCTTGCGTTCATGAAACGAAGCGGTCTCGGCAGCATCATTGCTGATGAGATGGGACTCGGAAAAACAATTCAAGTGATCTGCTTGCTTCTAGATGCAAAGAATACCGGCCATGAGCCGAGCTTGGTTATTGGTCCGGCAACATTGCTTGAGAACTGGAGACGTGAAATTCAACGCTTTGCACCTGCCTTGAAGGTCGTTCTTCACCGTGGTGCAAGAAGAACTGGATTTCCAGAAGATTTGCGACAAAACCATGTTGTTTTAGTTTCGTACGAGACAGCGGTGGCGGACGTGTCGCTCTTGAGAAACGTTACATGGGAACTGCTTGTTCTCGACGAGGCGCAGGCAATCAAAAATCCGTACGCCAAGCGAACAGTGCGGCTGAAGACTTTGCGGAGTCAATCTGTCGTGGCAATGACTGGAACCCCAATGGAGAACAAACTGGTGGATTTATGGTCCATCACAGATTTTGTGGTTCCTTCGCTGCTTGGCAGTCTTGCAGAATTCGAGCGGCACCACCCCGAAACACTTGACGGTGCCTCTAGGCTTGAACCGATCCTTACGCCGATGATTTTGCGGCGCAGGGTTTGTGATGTGGCGCAGGATCTGCCCGCCCGCATCGATATTCCTCAGCCCTTGGAATTGGATTCCGAGTCGGCCGAAATATACGAAGCCCTTCGGGTATCAGCGGCAAATCACGGACAAGGTAGTTTGAATGCGTTGGTAGCGCTCCGCATGTTCTGCACCCATCCTTGGCTGACCAATCAATTCACACACGTTGCTTCCGCGGTAGATTGTTCTGTTAAGCTCGAACGACTGCTTGAGATTATGGAAGAGATTGTTTCCGATAACAGCAAAACGTTGGTGTTCACGTCCTACCAAAAGTCGGCGGATCTTCTGGGACGGGAACTCGCCGCCCAGTTTGGTATCCATACCGATGTTGTTGATGGGCGCACGCCTGTTGAGGAAAGGCAGCCCAAGATTGACCGCTTCACTGAAATTCGCTCAGCGGCAGTCCTTGTTCTTAATCCTAAGGCCGCCGGAACCGGTCTGAATATTACGGCAGCCAGCCACGTAATTCACTTCAATCTTGAATGGAACCCTGCGATCGAAGATCAGGCATCCGCTAGGGCGCACCGTCGCGGCCAAACCCAAATAGTAACCGTTCATCGTTTGTTTTACGTGGATACGGTGGAGGATGTGATCAACGCCCGCATGATACGCAAACGGCAACTGGCCGCGGCCGCCGTTGTTGGTACTGACGGAAAGGACGCAGACGCTCAGGACATCCTGCGATCTCTTCAAATATCGCCAACGAACAGGAGTCAGAGAGGTTGATCATGAAAACACAAGTTGTTGAGAAGGTGTTAAGTGCCAATGACACTGGGGAGACAGGAGGACATCAGTCCGGGATTCTTGTTCCCAAGGACCCGATCATCTTGGGATTCTTCCCGTCCTTGAATACATCGGTGAAAAATCCGAGGGCGGTGCTCAAGGTGCTCGATCAAGCCGGTCGCCAATGGTCCTTCAATTTCATCTACTACAATAACCGGTTTTTTGGAGGAACGAGGAACGAATTCAGGCTGACGGGCATGACCGATTTCTTCCGTGAGTTTAATCTGAAGGCCGGAGATGTGGTTATTCTGCGCCAATTGTATCCGGGGCATGTCGTCAATATCGATTATCGGCGAGCGAGCTCAAACAAAAGGGTCCTGAGGCTCACAGGAACATGGAAGGTCATCGAGGGCGATTTCTAACTGTAGGTGGGGTAAAACGGGCAAACGTATGGCGGATGTATTTACGGCGGCAAAGCGTTCGGAAGTAATGTCGAAAATTAGAGGGCAGGGCAACAAGAAAACTGAACTCGCACTCATAGCCCTGTTTCACCGTCACGGCATCACCGGCTGGCGACGTAATCAGAAGGTTTTCGGGAAGCCTGATTTTGTCTTCTGGAGAGTTCGCGTTGCTGTTTTTGTCGATGGTTGTTTTTGGCACGGGTGTTCAAAGCACTGTACCATGCCCGATACCAACCGGGATTTCTGGGAAAAGAAGCTCAGAGCCAACAGGAGAAGAGACCGGGAAGTAAACCGCGTCTTGCGCAATCAGGGTTGGAAGGTGTTGCGCATATGGGAACATGCGCTGGTCGAGAAGAATGAAAGCCGTCTTTTGTCTAGGATACGAGGTATTTTGAACGATGCTTGATCCCTGTGCGCTGATAAAAGGGGGTCTGGGCGTGGTTCTCGGGGTTTTCCCCTCCCGCCGAATGGCGTATACCCTTAATAGGTTTTACCGGACACTACTGGGAAAAAGACAAAAGACTATTACTCATCCCCGATGTCCTATCGGAAATGAAGTTCATTAACGGCGAAACGCAAGGCGAGAAGGTGTGAGGTAGAAGAACCAGCGTCGCCTGACGGCTCCGACGGAAGGGTCGCCACCTTCATCGTAAGAGGTGGCCGCTTTGGTTCATAATACGTGGCCTATTTCATTGGAATGTGCACGTGTCGGTACAAAGCCCGTCTTTGTCGGACCACCGAGTCATTTTCCCTTCAGTCTAGACCACTCCGATTCCGTCAAACCAACCCGTGATAACGCACGTCCGAATTCTTCCGCCGCCCGTTGGGCATGCTCCGTTTTCAATTCGGCAATCCACTCGTATTTATAGTCATTGTCATCCTGAAAGATGTATCGACCATTATCCTCCTTTGCAGTATATACAGCATCCGTGCCAGAGGTGAAATTGGAGACGTAGCAATTAAACACCTTCGGTTTGTAATCAAGCCTGATAAGATTACCGCTGAGATCCATAACAATCTGATTGAAGGAATCATTCTCTTTGGGTCCATCCAGAATACAGAAGACAAATGTCCGCGTCTTGCCATCCATCCTCACGCTGTCGCAGACAGGCTGCAAGCAAATCATGTAGCGTCCTTTCCGATCCACCTCTTTCAAAATCACTCCAAGATGCAATGCTCTGCGGGCATTATCATAAGCAATTCTCTGGCTAATCAAAGAACTGAGTTTTTCATGGTAGGAATCCCCGCCACAATTACTCGAAAGATATTCCGGGGGGCTGGGGGTCAAATCTTTATTCTTGACAAACCTTGTCTGTTTTCCGAATCCTGTTCTGTTTAGATGAAACAGTTTGGTCTTTTCTCGCTCCCTCCGTACCCTCCCTGAACTTGAGAGTTTTTTCCGGAGGGCCGGCCGGAAATCACATTAGGTGTCGAAAGGATCGAGTCTCTTGAACCTGAAACCTGAAACCTGACACGCCCCTGCCGCTCTCAAGCGTGCACTGCAAAGATTCGCTTGACCGCCCGGAGGGTCCGGAGTATACATAGACAGGTTTCATGCCGGGGGCGGGCGGTGAAGGGCAAGCCTCTGGTTCGAATACACTAGATCGGAGGTTTCAATTGTTCTCATTGCGGCTGAGTGTTGTTGCCATCGCTATTATGTTGCTGTCCTCCCTCGCTTATGCGGAAGATATCGGACCTTTTCGCTATAAGTGCGACGACGGGAGGTCTTTTACCATCACTTTTGTGAAGGCCGAAGGTGAGAGTTCGCCCATGACGGCCCGTCTTGCCTTACCAAAGAGCAAGGATGTCGTCATCCTCACCAACCAGGGGGGTGCCAGCGGGATCCATTACGCCAACGATAGATATACCTATGACGAGTGGCACGGCAATGTGTCTTTCAGAGATTCTTCAAAGAAGGTCAAAGGGAAGACCACTCAGGGGGTCTCCTGCCATGAGGTCAAGAAATAACCTGTACTCCGGTGGGAGAGGCGAAGTCAAATCTTTATCCCTGCAAAAAATGACCTGCCGTGATACCGCCGGGTAGAGCGATTCTCTTGGAATATCTGGCAGATTGTGAGATAATGCTTGCTGTAGGGAGGTGTTGTATATGAGACAAGTCGTTGTTTACCCGGGGGAAGATGGTTGGTGGGTGGCAGAATGTCCGAGTCTGCCGGGGTGTATCAGCCAGGGCAAGACCAGAGAGGAAGCCATAGAGAATGCAAAAGAGGCGATTCTAGGTTACGTGGCCGCTCTTCGGGAAGACAACTTGACAGTTCCCGAAGACAAATTTGAAGCCCTGCTTGTTGCAGTATGAGCAATATCCCGCGAATCTCCGGCCGTGAATGTATCAAGGCCCTGAACAAGACCGGATTTTATTTCAAGAGACAGGAAGGAAGTCATGTCATCCTGCGAAGGGATGATCCCTTCGGGCAAGTGGTCGTACCTGACCATAAGGAGCTTGACCGGGGAACGCTCCGGGCTATCATCAGGGCGGCCGGTCTAGGGGTAGAAGAGTTCAAGAAGCTGCTGTAACCATCGTTGCCTTAGGCAGGTACGGGACATCCTGTAGTCCTCCTGTCAACATAAATATCAATACTCAATGATATCTGGCATGTGCCTTTTCCTGCCTTTTGTTGTGCGCACGTCTCCCATGGGTCTTCATCCAATACCCTTACCTTAATG
>JAQVWF010000093.1 GCA_028698615.1 Syntrophorhabdaceae bacterium | reverse complement strand
TTTGTCCTGCCGACAATGATGGCGACGAGTACCCTCTGTTAGTGTATCGGCCTCGTTTTTTCCTGTCAATCCCATGGCTGTAAGTCCTCGCAGTACCTTCCCGCCCTTCCGGGTCGGTCCCTCCCGCCCGGCCCGAAGCAGTTTTTTCTGGCAAGCCGATTCCCGTTGGTCTACAATTATTCCAGACATGGCGCCTGCAGCACAGATAGAGATCATTCTCAACGGACTGAAGGAGAAAGTGCCCGAGGGTACGACCATCGCCGAACTGATAAGGTTATCCGGTGAAGCGGATAAACATCTCGTTGTGGAATGCAACAACCGTTTCATCCATCCCCACGCCTACCCCGCAACAACGGTAAACAAAGACGACAAAGTGGAGTTCATTAACCCGGACTTTGGAGGGTGAAGGAAAGATAGTTACAGATTTCAGACTCCAGATCTCGAGGGAATAACTTAAGAAGAATCAGCCGCTACGTGTTCGCAGGACCTCGTGTTGACCAATGGATGAGCGGACCCTTCCTGCCTTGCCCGAAACCTGAAACAGCCCTCACTGTGTTACTGTCTTGTGGTATTCTTCTTCCATTTTCATGAGGTTCTTGCCGAAGGCGGTGGCGTGTTTTTCCATCTCCCTGGCTGCGGTTTCGGGATCGCCGGCGAGGACGGCTTCGACGGCGGCGTCGTGGAGACCTGCAGGATGAAGCTTCTGGGTGTCGGGTCTGACGACCTCGACGACCTGTTTTGTAAGCCTCATGACACAGGTGACAAGGGCCTCGAAGAAACGGTTTCCACACATTTCTGCAAGGATATAGTGAACGGTTGTTTTCCTGTCTACCTCTTCGGAAAGCGTTGGGCCGGGGGTCCTTTCCGCTTCGAGAGCTTCTCTCAGGCGCCGGGCGTATTCATCGTTCACCCTGAGAGCGGCAAGGCGGGCCACCTCGGGTTCAATAAGGCGGCGGACATGATAGAGTTCCGGGATGGATAACTTTTCACAGAGAAAGAGGTCGAGAAAGGAATTGGCAAGCTGCTCGAAGGACAGGTCGGTGACAAAGGCCCCGCCCGTTGTGCCCTGGCGGGTGATCACGAAGCCCGCATTCTCGAGCGCCCTCAGTGCCTCCCTGATGGCCACCCGGCTGACCTGAAATTCCTCCGCCAGCTCCCTTTCGGACGGCAATTTGTCGCCAGGCTTGAAATGACCGAGGAGAATGGATTGCTTGAGCTGTTCCGTCACTTCGTTGGAGACCCGCAGAGGTCTAATTGGCGTGAATATAGACATTGTGATTGATGATATCATATGTCAGGTTTGCATCAATTGCAAGATAATTTCTATTGACAAAAAGATTTGCCAGCGCTAAAGATTATACCAATAGACAGGGATGCTTAGAGGGGACAAGAGCACGTGAATCCCCGAAAAGAGCGACGCAACAGGCGAAAACCCGTGCTTCGGCACTACGTATCCGTTCCGGATACATCAAAATAATCAGGGGGTTCGTTATGAACAGGAGGAGTAGTTTTTGTTCGGGGGCTGTAGTGTGTCTGTTTCTGTTTGTTCTTGTGGCAGGTTCCATTCCGGCATACGCTCAGGAGAAGGTGTTCACTCTGAGTTTCTCCAATTTTTTTCCCGTAACTCATAAGAACAGCCTCATCATGGCCGACTGGTGCAAAGAGGTCGAGAAGAGGACGAAGGGCAGGGTGAAGATTACCTATTATTCCGGTTCCGTCCTCACCCCGGCCAGCCAGACATACGACGGGGTGGTAAAGGGCATCGCTGACATAGGTGAGAGCGTTCTCAGTTACACGAGGGGGAGGTTTCCCCTGACGGAGGTCATCGATCTGCCACTGGGCTACAAGAAGGCCTACGCGGCGACAAAGATGATAAACGCCTACATCAAGAAATTCCAGCCGAAAGAGTTCGACCAGGTAAAGGTCATGTACCTTCACGCCCATGGACCGGGTATACTTTTCACGAAAAGACCCGTCAGGAACCTGGAAGAACTCAAGGGGATGAAGGTGCGTTCTACGGGGTTCAGCGCCAAGGTTGCCGGCGCCCTCGGAGCATCGCCCGTTGCGATGCCCCAGACTGAATCCTACGATGCACTCCGCACCGGTGTCGTCGAGGGCATCCTCAATCCCATAGAGGCGATGAAGGGATGGAAGATAGGCGAAGTGGTCAAGTACACCATTGAAAACTATGGTTCCGCATATACCACATCCTTTTTCGTTGTCATGAATAAGTCCAGGTGGAACGCGCTCCCGCCCGATATCCAGAAGATCATAGAAGGCATAAATGAAGAATGGATAGAAAGGCAGGCCAGATTGTGGGATGAGATCGACAGGGAAGGCAGGGAATTCATGACCCAGCGCGGCAACAAGTTCATCGCCCTCTCGAAGGAGGAGGACGCAAGGTGGGCCAAGAAGGTACGCCCTGTCATCGACGAATACGTGAAGGAGCTCAATGCGAAGGGCCTCCCCGGTGAAGAGGCGTTGAAGTTCTGTCTTGACTACCTCAAGGCGCACCCGTAATAAAGTAACGCGGCGCATTGCGGGCCGGGGGACTACCCTTTCCTGAATAGAGCACTGCCGCCGGCTCGCAGTGCATATTGTGTGGTCGGAATTGAAGAAAACCAGGGAGGTTGCGGCGATATGGCTTATCAGATGAATACATACTGGAACCCGATTCTCGAGACGATGCCGAGGGAAAGGCTCCGCGAGCTCCAACTTATGAAGTTCAAGAGGATTGTGGAGTATGCATATGAGAACTCGCCTTTCTACCGGAGGCTATATAGTGCCGCCGGTATGGAGCCCGGCGACATCAGGACCTTCGAGGACATCGCAAAGGTTCCAAAAACGGACAAGGGGATGCTCAGGCAGGTGCAGGAGAATCCGCCCTTTCCCTACGGGGATATCCTCAGTGTTCCTCTGGACGACGTGACGGAGTTCAGGCAGACGAGCGGGACGACGGGCGTTCCCGTTTACCAGGCCGATACCTGGCAGGACTGGGAGTGGTGGTCCGAATGCTGGTCATACATACTCTACGCCCAGGGATACAGACAGTCGGACAGGGTATTTCTGCCTTTTGGCTACAACATATTCGTTGCCTTCTGGGCGGGGCATTACGCATTGGAGAAGATAGGCTGCGAGGTCGTGCCCGGCGGTGTCCTCGACACCGAGGCCCGCATCCTCAAGATGCAGGAACTGAAGTGCACGGCATTCATGGCAACGCCGACGTACGTACTGGGGATGGCCGACACGGCGCGAAAAATGGGCATCGATCCCACACGGGATCTGAATATACAAAGGATAACCTGTGCCGGCGAGCCCGGCGCCAGCATCCCTGCCACCAAGAAACGCATCGAGGAGGCCTGGAACGCAAAGGTGTACGATCACGTGGGCGCCACGGAGATCGGGGCATGGAGCTACGAGTGTCTCGCGCAGCCGGGGGGACTTCACGTCAACGACGCCTTCTTTCTCATCGAGATTGAGGACATTGAGACCGGCGAGATCATAGACACCCCGGGGAAGAACGGCAAGATGGTCATCACCGCCTTTGACCGACTGGCAAAGCCCTGCATACGTTTCGATTCCAAGGATGTCATCGGGTGGTCCGGCCGTGCCTGCGAGTGCGGTCGCACCTTCGGGATGATCGATGGGGGGGTGGTCGGCAGAGTGGACGACATCACCAAGGTGAAGGGCGTGCTCCTCGCGCCGACAGCCATCGAGGAAGTGGTGAGGAGTATCCCCGAGATTGGCAACGACTACCAGGTGACGGTTACCAAAAAGGGTGACATCGACCAGATCCTCCTCGAGATAGAGATGATGCCGGGGATGGAGACGAAACAGGAGGAGGTTCTCGGCCGCCTGAAAGACCAGCTGCGCGTTCGCGTCAACCTGGGCTTCAAGATCACCGTCCACCCCTTTGGTGTCGTCCCGAGGTACGAGGTGAAGGCCAGCAGGTTCAGGGACATGAGAAAGCACTAGAAGACGGTCTCAGGCATCAGGGTTCAGGGTTTCGGAACCTTTTACAATGGTTTTTCTATCCCGTCATTCCTGCGAAGGCAGGAATACAGGAAAAACGAGGGGCTGCAAACACCTCTGGATCCCGGATCAAGTCCGGGATGACGGAGAGAGACCATAGGATGACGGCGAGAAAGGCTGCGGGAGGCGACTATAATGGATGATATGAAGATAACTGAGATGGATAGGAAGATCAGGGTTCTGAAGCAGACGACGCAGGATATCCTTGAGTCTGCGGGCGATGTGGAGGCCGTGAGGAGAAATGCGAAACGCATACTGGCGAGCGTGAAGATGCTCGAACTCAATATCTGCGATGTTTGCGGGACAGGAATATAGACAGGGAAAGCATGGAGATCCTCTATAATGGCGTGTGGGAGGAAGTCCTGGCGGACACAACCGTATCCGATCTCGTTATTAAGGCAAACGAAAAGGACTCAGGACTCATCGTGGAAGTGAACAACAGGTTTATTTTCCCCGGTGACTACGGAAAAACTTCTTTGTCCGAAGGCGATAGGGTAGAATTCATCAATCCCGATTTTGGAGGATGATAGAAGATAACGACCAATTTACAGGTAGTCGACAACCGATGAAAGAAAAGGTTTCCTGTGTTTGGTTATTGTAATCTGGTCATTGGTCATTCTGTTTACGTTAAAGGAGGTCTTAATGTTATTGCTGCCAAAGTTTGATTATGAGGAGCCGAAGAGCTTGCCGGAAGCCCTGGCGATGCTTTCGGAACTGAG
>JAQVWF010000092.1 GCA_028698615.1 Syntrophorhabdaceae bacterium | reverse complement strand
CGGTCCGAACATGGTCGCACAACCAAAACCCCCTGCGCAACCGCTCACCGCCCCACGCATGCCTTGCAGTACACGAATCATATCGCCGCCACAGCGATAAGTCAATGGACACCGTTCCGGGGTAATGCATGATTACCAGAGGTGATTCACTCCAATTACTTGCCGATGTATTTTTACTTGTTCTCCTTATGTGAGGTCCGCGCGGGACCCCATCCTTCCGTGCAGGAAACTGTTGAGCGGAACATGTCAAAGTGGGATATAATACTTTTATGAGATTGCAGTATCCTTTTAGAGAAAAAGGTGCGGTTGTACTACTTTCTTTATTAATATTCCTCGCCGGCCTGATTTTTACGTATTGGTTTGCGTTGTTGCATCACAGGGCTGATATCAACCATGAGCGCACAGTGATCACTGCCAGATTAGACAAGGCGCGGGGAGAAATCAGCCGAAAGCTATACTCCCTCATTCAACTTTCGCAGGGGCTTGTCAGTCTTGTGAAGATCCAGAACGGGATCACAGAAGCCCAGTTTGTATCTATGGCACGGGAGATCGTGGCCAGTGAACCCAGAATTAGAAATATAGCCCTTGCTCCCAAGAATATCATTCGATTTGTGTACCCAATGAAAGGAAATGAACGTGCTCTCGGTTTGGATTACCTTAAGACTCCCGGTCAACGTGAAGCGGCATTGAAGGCTATCCGGGAGAAAACAACAGTCGTTGCCGGGCCGGTCGATCTTGTGCAGGGTGGGGTGGGCATTATCAGCCGCACCCCGATATTTCTGAACAATTCTCCTATCTCCCCCGGCGAGTCACTCTACTGGGGTATAGCCTCAACAGTCATCGATTTTGATACATTGATCAGGAGCGCCGGGTTTACCAGCGGAGCAACCCAGAATATACGTTTTGCCCTTCGAGGCAAAAACGGTCTGGGCGCAGACGGCGCGACATTCTGGGGCGACGGCGGGATATTTCCTATGGATCCCGTACTTATGGATATCACGCTCCCCTCAGGAAGCTGGCAGATAGCCGCGCTGCCAGCGAGCGGATGGCCCGCATTTAGCCCGCTGAGGTCCTTTTATTTTATTTTTGGAAGCATCTTCAATCTGATCTTTTCCATTCTTGTCTTTCAGCTCCTTCGGATCAACAACACTCTGCGGAAAGAGATCAAGGAACGGCTTGATGCCGAAAACGCCCTCCGCCAGAGCGAGGAGAAATACCATAGTATCTTCGAAAATGCTGTCATGGGGATTTTCCGAACCACCCCGGATGGTCGTTACTTGAGTATCAACCCCACCGGCGCCAGGATGTACGGGTATAGGTCGCAAGAAGACATGATCCAATCGGTCGCAGACATGGCCCGGCAGATATATGTTCACGCTGAAGA
This sequence comes from Syntrophorhabdaceae bacterium, assembly GCA_028698615.1. Classification (NCBI taxonomy): domain Bacteria; kingdom Pseudomonadati; phylum Thermodesulfobacteriota; class Syntrophorhabdia; order Syntrophorhabdales; family Syntrophorhabdaceae; species Syntrophorhabdaceae bacterium. The sequence goes on along the minus strand of JAQVWF010000092.1, from coordinate 3,392 downwards.
CCGGGAACAGTTCAAAGAACTGCTGGCAAGCACCGGATTTGTTGAAGGTTTCGAAACGGAGCATTACACAAGAAACGGAAGCAGGATATGGGTCTCCATGAATGCACGTGTCATCCGTGACACGTCGGGCACCATACTTTACTATGAAACCACTTCTCAGAACATCACTGAGCGCAAACTGGCGGAGAAGGAACTGGATGAATACCGGCTTCACCTTGAAGACCTCGTTCGAACAAGGACACAGGAGCTTGAAAAAGCGAAGGAAGCAGCCGAAGCAGCCGACAGGCTGAAATCAGCCTTTCTCGCCACCATGTCCCATGAACTCCGTACACCTCTCAACTCCATCATAGGCTTTACCGGCATTCTGTTAAGAGGGCTAGTTGGACAGCTCAATGAGGAGCAGAAAAAACAATTGAATATGGTGCGAAACAGTGCGCACCACCTGCTGTCACTGATCAATGATGTGCTCGATATCTCAAAGATAGAGGCAGGGCAGCTCCAGGTTGAGCATGAACCATTCGACCTGCGCATATCAATTCAAAAAGTCGAGCAGACCGTCCGGCCGCTTGCCGAGAAAAAAGGTCTGGGCTTAACCATCGATGTTGCTTCGGATATAGGCATAATAAGAGGTGACATGCGCCGGGTTGAACAGGTGCTTCTCAATCTTTTGAGCAATGCCATCAAATTTACCGAACAGGGGGGCGTGACTGTAAACTGTTCAGCCAATGAAGGGATCGTTATCACACATGTAACAGATACCGGCATTGGTATTCGCAATGAGGACATTGAAAGGGTCTTCAAACCATTTCTCCAGATCGACAGCGGTTTAGCTCGCAAATACGAAGGGACCGGGTTGGGCCTTTCCATTTGCATGAAACTTGTGCAGCTGATGAATGGAGATATATGGGTTGAAAGCACATGGAAAAAGGGGAGCACCTTCAGTTTCAGTCTTCCAATAGAGAGGGGTTTGCCATGAAGAAAAGAATCCTTATTATCGAGGACAACGAACAGAACCTCTATCTCATATCGTTTATCCTGAAGAAGTATGGTTATGAGGTCTTCGCGGCGCGAGATGGGCAGGAAGGGATTGACATGGGGTTCTCTATAAAGCCGGATCTCATCCTTCTTGACATCCAGTTGCCCGTCATGGACGGTTACGCTGTTGCGCGTGCCTTAAGGCGGAATTCAGGTCTTGCAGACACACCCGTAGTTGCGGTGACGTCCTATGCCATGCCCGGTGATAAAGAGAAAGCAATGGAAGCAGGTTGCAGCGGCTATATTGAAAAACCGATCGATCCCGACAATATTGGTGCCCAGGTGGAAAAATATCTGTCCATGGGCATAAACAAAAGCGAGGAATAGATGCAAAAGAAAGTCCTCATTGTCGACGACAACAGCGACAACCTTTATATGCTGAAAAGTTTATTGGAGAAAGAGGGCCTGGATATCATCATGGCGGAAAATGGCAAGGATGCCCTTGAGAAGGCCCTTGCGGACTCTCCTGACATGATCGTTTCAGACATTTTAATGCCGATCATGGACGGCTATGCCTTATGCCGGCGCTGCAAATCAGATGAGCGGCTCAGGCATATCCCGTTCATATTTTACACGGCCACATATACGGAACCAAAAGACGAAAGATTTGCACTGGATCTCGGCGCGGAACGCTTCATTCTCAAACCTCAGGACCCGGATATATTGATGGATATAGTGAATGAACTATTGGAACAAAAGGATGCGGCAAGGCCCGAACCGATAAAGCCACTGGGTGAAGAAATGGAGTTCTTCAGACGGCATAACGAGATCCTTTTCAGTAAGCTCGAACACAAAATGCTGGTTTTGGAGACCACAAATCAAATGTTGAGGGAAAAGGAAAAGGAAATTCGGAGGAATGAGCAATTCCTGAACAGCATCATCGAGAACATCCCGGATATGATCTTTGTGAAAGAGGCCGAAACCCTTTGTTTTGTAAAGCTCAATAAGGCGGCGGAGAGTCTTTTGGGGGTGAACAGACAAGATATGATCGGCAAGAGTGACTATGATTTTTTCCTTAAAGATCAGGCGGATCTTTTTACAGAAAAGGACAGGGAGGTGCTTAAAAAGAAACAACTCGTCGATATTCCCGAAGAGTCCATTCATACAAGACATTTGGGAGAGAGGATATTGCATACAAAAAAGATCCCCATAATTGAAAGTGAAGGGAAAGAGGTCTATCTCCTGGGCATCTCTGAAGACATCACCGAGCGCAAGGAGACCCAAGAAGAACTGAAGCGGACCATGGAGAAGTTAAGAAAGAGCCTGGTGGTGACCATCCATACAATGTCAATGATGGTAGAGGCAAGAGACCCCTACACCGCTGGCCACCAGAGAAGGGTGTCAAATCTTGCCCGCGCAGTTGCTAAAGAAATGGATCTTTCAGAAGCCGTAATTGATAGCGTCAGAATGACAGGCAGCATCCATGATATCGGCAAAATATCAGTACCCGCTGAAATATTGAGCAAACCCGGCAGATTAACAGAGATAGAACTCAGTCTCATAAAGGTCCATCCCCAATCAGGATACGACATGCTGAAAGACGTTGAACTGCCCTATCCCATAGCGGAGATAGTCCTCCAGCACCATGAGAGATTAGACGGCTCCGGATATCCCCAGGGATTAACGGATGGCGAGATCCTCCTGGAGGCACAGATACTTTCCATAGCCGACGTCGTCGAGGCCATGGCATCCCACCGTCCCTACAGGTCGGCCCTTGGGATCGATGCAGCTCTTGAAGAGATAGAGAAGAACAAGGGCATCCTCTATGATGCCGATGCGGTTGACGCGTGTCTTAGACTGTTCAGGGAAAAGGGTTTCGAATTTCAAACAACGGAATCATAATTTGCTTTTTTTCTACCCGTAATAGTTGTCTTCCTTATTAATAAGGTTTGTTTATTTGCTGGTGAAACAGCTATTTTGAAGGCTGAACTCTGCTTCAGAGTGATCTCTTACATATACCTCGATCTGTTCCCGGTATCCTTTATCATTACGTATTTTCTTACAGGAAGCGCAGACAGGCGCCAGGGAAACATTCCGGGTCTTTCAGGCAGCATAAAGAAGATCAAAACAGTTCGCCGCTCCAGGGCCAATCTGGTGACAGTGCGTCACAACCGACGTCATGAACCTGGAAGCAAGCTGCAGATGACCGGGATCTGGATCGGCTCAGCAGCCCTCGTTTGTTCTGCCTGTCAGTTCGGCAAACAGTTCTTTGACGGTTGTAAGCTTGTCAACACGGTAACCATTGACGCCGACCGTGTAGAGGGGCGCCTCCTTGTCAGGGTTGTACCCGGCGGAGCTGAGGAGGCCATTACAGATGCAAAAACTTCCGCCGTCGTCAAGTCGTGCACGGCATTGGT
>JAQVWF010000091.1 GCA_028698615.1 Syntrophorhabdaceae bacterium | reverse complement strand
TCGAACCTGCAACCTTTGGATTCGTAGTCCAACACTCTATCCAATTGAGCTACGGGCGCGTGGGTGTAATTATAGCGGTTTCGCCCTGTCTTTTCAACTGCCTTTTGCCGATAATACGGTCAGAGGCATGAGCGCCAGCATTTTCATTGCTTTTTTGCCTTAAAAGAGATTTATTCTTACAACGAACGATCAGCATTAAAATTCACTCTGCACCGCACCAAAAATTCGAACGGGGGTATGGCTTGGAAAGACGCAGAAGGCTCTCGCAGACTCATCTCATCTTCATCGGTATGCTCGTCGGACTGATAGTCGGATTCGCCTTTCCGGCGCTGGGGACGAAGCTCGATGCCCTCAGTACCATATTTATCCGTCTCGTGAAGACGATCATCGTTCCCATCATATTCTCGACCCTGGTTGTGGGTATTGCGGGCCATGCCGACCTCAAGGCGGTGGGCAGGATGGGTGTCAAGGCAATCGTTTATTTCGAGATCATCACGACACTGGCGCTCTTTCTGGGGCTCATCGTCGTCAATATAACGAAGCCCGGCGTCGGTATCATGCTTGGTGACTCGGGAGTGCCTCTTGGCCTGGGCCAGGCGAAGCACATGACCATCAAGGAGGTCGTTGTCAATATATTCCCCGACAACTTTTTCGATTCGGCTACCCGGGGCGACGTGCTGGAAGTGGTCGTCTTCACGATCATCTTCGCCATAGCCCTTAGTCTCATCAAAGAGAAGAAGAAGCCGATCATAGACTTCTGTGAGGCCCTCTCTGAAACGATGTTCAAATATACCAATATCGTCATGCGTTTCGCGCCCATCGGTGTCGGCGCGGCCATCGCCGTCGTTGTAGCCAGCAAGGGTATGAGTGTGCTCCTCAATCTTTGCCTCCTCATCGCCAGTTTCTACGGGGCCATCGCGGCTTTTCTTCTTGCCGTGCTTTTGCCTGTGGGGCTGATATTCAAAGTCCCCATAAAAAGATTTCTGGCAGCGGTAAAGGAACCTGCCATCATCGCCTTCTCCACGTCCAGCTCGGAGGCGGCGCTGCCAAAGGCGATGGAGAATATGGAGGCTCTCGGTGTTCCGAGAAGGGTTGTTTCCTTTGTTATCCCCACAGGCTACAGCTTCAACCTCGACGGCACCACCATCTACCTCTCTCTTGCATCGATCTTTGCCGCACAGGCGGCCGGCATTGACCTCAGCCTGTCCCAGCAGCTCCTCATTGGTTTCACCCTCATATTCGCAAGCAAGGGCGCCGCAGGTGTGCCCAGGGCGTCTCTTGTGGTCCTTGCCGGCACGCTGGCCTCGTTCGGTCTTCCCATAGAGGCCGTGGCAGTTATTCTTGGCGTAGACACGGTCATGGACATGGGAAGAACGGCGGTCAATGTTACGGGCAACTGCCTTGCCACTGTCATTGTCGCGAAGTGGGAGAGGGTATTCGACAAAAAAGATGACCAAACTCTACCGGAGGCGTCGCTATGAGCAGCAACATGAGAAAGGAACACGATCTTCTTGGCGAGCGGGAGGTCCCCGCCGATGCATACTACGGCGTTCAGACGCTGCGCGGAATGGAGAATTTTCATATCAGCGGCATCCCTCTTTCCAGCTATCCGACCTTTGTGAGGTCGCTGGCCTACGTCAAGAAGGCCGCTGCTCTTGCAAACGGCCAATTGGGGCTCTTGCCCCCTGATGTCGCGGATGCGATAAGCCGCGCCTGTGATGAGGTCCTCGATGGGAAGTACCGTGAACACTTCGTCGTCGACATGATACAGGGCGGAGCAGGCACATCCACGAACATGAATGCCAATGAGGTCATCGCAAATATTGCCCTCGAGATACTGGGATATGAAAAGGGGCGCTACGACATCATCCACCCCAACAATCACGTGAACCTCTGCCAGTCGACGAACGACGCCTACCCAACGGCGATACGGCTGACCCTTATCCTCAAGATCAGGGCGCTCGTAGAGGCAATGGGGTATCTCCGCTCCGCGTTACAGAAGAAATCAGATGAATTCTGCGACGTTATCAAGATGGGCAGAACGCAGCTGCAGGATGCCGTTCCCATGACTTTGGGCCAGGAATTTGGTGCCTGGGGCATCATGCTTGGCGAGGACATGGATCGAATGAAGGAGGCACAGGCGCTCGTAAGGGAAATAAACCTTGGAGCGACCGCCATCGGAACCGGACTCAACGCCCATCCCGATTACGCTCCTCTCGTGGCGGAAAAACTCAGACAGCTAACGGGCGTCGATGTCCTCACATCGCCCGATCTCGTGGAGGCAACACAGGATTCGGGGGTGTATGTCCAGTTGTCAGGTGTTCTGAAGCGCTTCGCCGTCAAGATCTCCAAGATCTGCAACGACCTCAGGCTTCTGGCATCCGGTCCACGCTGTGGTCTCAACGAGATAAACCTCCCCGCCATGGCCCCCGGCTCGACCATCATGCCCGGCAAAGTCAACCCCATCATACCTGAGGTCGTCAACCAGGTGGCCTATCTTGTCATCGGTAATGACGTGACGGTAAGCTTTGCCGCGGAGGCAGGCCAACTGGAGCTCAACGTTATGGAACCCATCATAGCCTTCAGTCTCTTCAATTCCCTTGTGGCCTTGAAGCGCGCCAGCAAGACGCTTGCCGACCGCTGTATACTGGGAATAACCGCAAACCGGGACAGGTGCCGGGAATACGTCGAATGCAGCATCGGCCTGGTGACGGCACTCAACCCCTACATCGGCTACGAGAGGTCCACCGAGATAGCCCACGAAGCCCTCGCGACGAACCGCTCGGTCTGCGAACTCGTCCTTGAAAAGGGATACCTGAAAAAGGAAGAACTCGACGACATCCTCTCCCCGGAAAACATGATCAAACCGAGGTATATGGAAAAGAGGTAGAAACCGTCTTCTCATCTTCTTGTTTTATTCCCAACTTGTGCTAAAAGGATTATATGGGAGCCGTGAAAAAAAAGGAGGTGGCAGGCGTGTCTATCATGGAAGCGTCCCCTACCAAGGAATTCGACCTTTTTCGGGGGGTAAGCCAGCGGGTCATAGCAGAGATCGGAAAGTTGGGAGAAGAGGTGACGTTCAAGCGCGATGAGATAGTCTTCAGTGCCGATGAACCGGGGTCATACTTTTATGAGCTCGTGGAAGGGGAAGTGGATATTGTGGTGCTGGAAAAGGAGAATATGCATTTTGTCGTCAAGAGGCCAGGTGAGATATTCGGCTGGTCGGCACTTGTGGAACCCTATGTCTACAGCGCAACGGCGCGGTGCCTTTTGCCGGCAAGGGCCATCAGAATAGGGCGGGGTGTCATTGAGAACGCGGTGAAACGTCATCCCGAAGAAGGCCTCATCATCTACAAACACCTTATAGGAATCGTCGCGCAACGGCTCAGAAGCGCCTATCAATACATCTACAGGCCGCAATGACGGCCGCTCCGATGGCGGCTCAGACCTGTAAAAGGAGGAAGATATGGTTACGTGCGAGATGACCGACGACGAGGCCAAACTGCTCCTCAGTGTTCTTGAAAGATATAATTCCCACCTGGAAGTCGAGATAGCGAGGACCAACAGGCGAGAGTTCCGCGATGCCCTCAAAGAGAGGGAAAAACAGTTGAAGGCGCTGATAGAAAGGGTGAAGAAGCTCGTAAAGTAAAAGAGCCCTTTCACAAAGCCGAAACTGAACCGTACCCTTATTTTACGGGACTTGTAGAATCCACGAGCCTCCGGATGGCTTCCATGTACTGTCTCAGGCCCACGAACATGATGTCGTTGTGCGTGCCGCCGGGGATCATGAGAAGGTCCTTTTTCGTTGAGCCGATGTTTTCGTAGATGGTCTCGGCCTCGTCGGGCGGGACGAGGGTATCGTATTCGCCGTGAATGATGAGGACGGGGACCGTGATCGATCTGATCATATCGAGACATTCCCGGGTGATGGCGTCGAGGTCCATGTCGGGCGTGGCTATGCCATGGCGGACAATGAGACTGGAGATGCTGGGAAAACCGCTTTCAATTATGAGCCCGTTGATGTTCGCGCCTTGCCGGTAGGCGATTGCCAGGGCGGCAACACTGCCGAGCGACCTGCCCATGATCCACAGGTCGTCCCTGAGACCTCTCTCCTTCAAGGCGGTCTTGACGGATTCGTAGACCTTCTGGGAATCCTGTGACATATCCGTGACGGTCGGCGTGCCGTTGCTCTTTCCGTAGCCGCGGTAGTCGACCACAACGAGATTGAGCTTGTATTTGAAATAGAACATGGTGATCTCGTCATAGTCGCTTACGACCTCCCCGTTTCCGTGGAAATAGAGGATCCATGGCCAGTCATTCTCCTGTTCGTAAAAGCGGCAATGGACGGCAACCACATCCGACACGGGGATGAAATGGTCAAATGCGTATTTCGGACAGGGACCGGACTCGTCGCGGGGATAGAACACGTACGACAAGACCTCCGGGGTATCTATCTTGGTGTAATCGGGCATGGCGCGTACTCCTCTTGAGGGATTTTACAGGCTTCGATATTCTATCCGGCCGGTGTCGTCCTTTCAAGGAAATTTAGCGATCACCCGAAGGAGAGCGAGGCCGTCTCTGATAAGAAAGGGGGCGAAGACAAATAATAAAAGGCCCAGCACCCGCATTATGGATCGATAGACCCTTCCCGTCAATACCTTTTTTGTCCTGCCGACAATGATGGCGACGAGTACCCTCTGTTAGTGTATCGGCCTCGTTTTTTCCTGTCAATCCCATGGCTGTAAGTCCTCGCAGTACCTTCCCGCCCTTCCGGGTCGGTCCCTCCCGC
>JAQVWF010000090.1 GCA_028698615.1 Syntrophorhabdaceae bacterium | reverse complement strand
TGAGGCGGTCCTTTGCCCGTTGGATGTTCTTCTTTGCCGTGTCGAGTTTGCCCTCCTTCAGGGCCTTCTCCGCTTCATTGAGGCTGTACTCCGCGGATTGCACGTATCCTTTCATGTTGGCCTCGCCCACCTGCTCGGCCATGTGTTCCGCTTCGGCGGTTGTCTTATGGACCAGCCGGTATGCGTCCGATCCCTCGTCGGCAGCGAGCTCGGCCACCTGTACCCTACTGCCCGTCTCGTACCCCTGACGGATAAACTTTGTCGGTGTCGTATAGAGACCCTCAGCGGCCTCTTCGCCCACCTCAAGAAGGTTGGGGTAATTGCCCATCTTCAGGAATTTAGCTATGGCCTGCTCGTTCTGCTCGATTCCCTTGAGAAGCTGTGCGGGAGGATAAAAATTGACGGACTTGAGGAGAAGCTGTATCTGCTCCGTGCTGTACCCTGCCTTCTCGGCCATGGAGAAGATCTTCTTCCTGAGCCGCCCCTGGTAGGCCTTCCAGACCTCGCGGGCGCGCTCCGGCGACACGTCGTCCAGTGAAATGAAAAGCCTGGCGTCGTGGTCGGAGGGGTCGAGAAGATTCGTCAGGGGATTGCGATAATTCTCCTTCGATATCCATGACCCCTGCTTGATAACCTTGAGAAAAGGGTTGCCCATATCCAGAAGGACGCCGTCCATAGCCTTGCTGACAATATCGGACGGCGGAACGGTGACTGCAAAAAGAAGCGCCGGTATGAGAAGGAATACAAGGGCCAGAGCGTTGGTCCTGAAAGATTTTCGAATACGCATGAGATCCCCCTTCCTGGCTTATCGGAATGCAGACTGCTTACCAGGTCCGTGGCCGGCTCGTCGGACCCAAAGGCAAAGCGACGGATACCCCATGAGGATACCCTTTGCCTTTGACGGAATATATCGGTCACGGACTCATGTTGTCAACATTAATTGTAACATGGCCTTACGCCCCTTCGTCGGCGCGCGGGAACCTGTCTTCCGTTGTCAAAATGTTGACACTGCGGTTGCCTCACCCAGGCAACCAGCATACCGCTCCCGACGCCCGTCTTCCGTTGACAAAATTCAAAAGTTACAGTTATACTACCTGCTACACCATGGGCACGGCAAACCAAAACTCCGCCTATACATCAAGCGCCGCTGATCCGGGACAATTGCATAATGTCTGGGGATACAACATTTCTTAACAGCAGGGAGGTTCTCATGAAAATATTGCCTTCAATTTTCGTCGTTCTTCTTGTCGCCATTCTTGTCGCATGCTCCGGTGGCGATGCTTTTGCACAGAAGAAGCAGCCGGCAGGGGCAAAGGCCATCTTTGACAGCGGTGAAGGACCGGCGGTGCGGATGTCTTCCGGGCCTGCGGTAAAGACCACCACGCAGACCGCGGCGGCTCCTTCCAGGGAGAAGTATGTGGGTATATCCTACAAACTCGTTCTCCTTCGCGACAACGGCAGGTTCGACATCGTTCCCCGGTCGAGGACATTCCGTTCCGGCGAACGCCTGAAACTCCTCGTTCGGACCAACAAGCCCGGCTATCTCACGATAATGAACATAGGGACCTCGGGCAACACCACGGTCCTTTGCAGCGAACAGGTAGAACCCGGCGCCATGGTAGAGATACCCAAGGGAGGCAATCTCAGGTTCTCCGGGCCCCCCGGCACGGAAAAGCTCCTTATCATGCTTTCGGGCCAACCGAATCCCATGGGTATGCCCTCACAAGGGCAGACAGTGGCACAGGGACCGTCGGCTCCGCCACCTGCGGCCGGCACCGATTCAGCGCTCCCTCCCCCACCTCCTCCCGGTCAGCCTGACCTTGCAAACATCCCGCCGCCTCCTCCTCCGGGAGTCATGACGGCATCACTTTCGGGCGGCAAGGACATCACCCTGGAGGATGGCAACAAGACAAGTTATTCCGTCATTTCCCCGAGGAACGGCTGGAAACCCGAGCCGAAGGGGAAAAAGGACATCGTCCTCGAATCGAGCGGAGGTGAGAATTTTGGCGTTGTGCCCGCATCCTACATAGAGGACGGCAAGATCCTCACGCTCGAGATCAAGCTCAATCACCGATAAGGAGATACCAGTACATGAAAAAGGAACGCGTTAAATTATTCGCGATAGTGCTCGTCGGGGTGTTCTTCCTGTATTCCTGCGCCTCCATGCTGCCAAACCCCGACGACATAAAGACTGAGGAAGACCGCATAAGAGCAAGAAATCAATGTATAGCCCTTCACACGGTTGGAGGGGCCCTCGGTGGCGCCCTCATCGGCGGGCTGATCGGCGGCGATTGGAAGGGGGCCGGCATTGGCGCCGCGATCGGGGGCAGCATAGGTTTCGCGTATGCCTGGGGCAAATGCCTTTCCCTGTACTCGACTCTGAAGAGCCAGGCAGCGGCAGGCTACCAGGAAACAGCCCAGAAAGTCGGCTATGACCAGGCCCAGGGAGAGGTCATCAAGATCCAGAGCTTTAACGTAAGCCCTACATCGATCGGTCAGGGCGGGTCCGTCAAGCTCAACGGCTCCTATTATGTCATGGCGCCTCCGGACCGCAAGGAGATAAAGGTCACGGAAACACGGATCGTCAAGTACTTCGACCCGTCGAAGAACGAATTCGTTGACCTGGGACAGGTGGACCAGGAGGTCACGGCCGCTCCGGGAACACGGACTGCGGACGGCAATTTTGACATCCCCAAGGATGTGCCCGAAGGCCGTTACAAGATAGCTTTCATCGTCAACGCCGAAGGCAAATCGGATATGGTCGAGCGTGAGCTCAATGTGCGGAAGGCGACGGCATTCATTCCCGATATCAACAGCATCCATGCGTATCGCGCTGAGACCGTGCTCGTTATCGAAGAGGTCTCGATGCTTCACAGAACGGCGGACAGGTCCGTCGTGAGGTAGGATGTCATGAAACGGCACAATTCAGTTATATTGACCGCATTTCTTCTCCTCCTCCTCCTTCTGGCGGGGGGGCCCGCGGTCTTTGCGAACACCACACCCGTAACCGACGCGCACCTGAACAGCATCAACAACAGCTTCAAGCAGAACAGGATTGTCAACGGCTATGCTGAACTCGACGCTTACGGACGGGTTCAGCTCAAGGGGGGCTACGAGGATGACAAGCAGGTCGACCTCGCCTTCTCTCTCGCCCAGACCGTTGTCGGCGTCAAGTGGGTCTCGCCGGTAACACCGGACAACATTAAGGTAAAGGAATGGGAAAAGAGGATCGGGAGCCTTTTCAGCCGCGCCCGCGTCCTCAAGGAAACAGGGTCCGAGGGAGCTCCTGGAGCCGTGCGGAACCGGTACGCCCTTGTTGTCGGCGTAGGACAGTTCAAGAACGGCATTCAGAGCTTGCAGTACACGGTACGGGACGCATCGAGCTTCTACAGTTTCCTCGTGAATCCCCAGGGGGCGGCATTCCCCCGCAACAACGTCTACTACCTTACGGATCAAACGGCGACACGTGACAATATCATGAAGTACCTCAACACCATAAGAAACACTGCCGGTCCCGACGACCTTGTTGTTATCTACATGAGCAGCCACGGCACCCCTCCCGACAAGTTCGGGGGCGTCCACATCGTCACCTACGACACGGAGGTGAAGCCCCGCGAGCGCGTCTGGCACACGGCGGTAACGGAAAACATGCTCAAGGATTTCGTCGAGGGCCTGAGGTCCAAACGGCTTGTCATGATCCTCGACACCTGTTACAGCAACGGCGCCTACCGGTCCATACCGGGTTTTCTGCCTCCCGGCGGCAAGTCCCTGGGGGCCGATGACGATGAGGGATACGGCATCTCCAAAGAGTATGGTAAAAGACTTTTCGGTTCCAAGGACATAGTCCTCGAGGACGAACCGAAGAAGAGCGCCGGGGGAGCCGGCAAAAGTATCGACCAGGTCAGCTACGGCAAGGTGCTCCTGTCAGCGAGCAGCGCCGGCGAGAAGTCCTGGGAATCGGACAGTCTCAAAAACAGCGTTTTCACCTATTACTTTGTCGACGGGTTGAAGAGGTACAACGGCTCCGTCCAGGACGCGTTCACCTATTCAAAGCCTCTTGTCTCGCAGAGGGTCAAACAGGAAAAGGGAGCGGACATCAGCCAGACCCCGCAGGCAATGGCGACAAGCAGCAACTGGAACATGCGCATCAAGAAAACGCCCTGATAGATTAATTAAGGAGGAGGATCGATAGATGAGGAAATGGACCGTAGTCGTAACCATAGCTATCCTGGTTTCCGTGGGACTCATGGGGATGGGGTGTGATAAACTGCCCTGGTCGAAGCCGCAGCAAAAGGTCGAACCGCAGCAGCCTGCACCCCCGCCACCACCAGCCCAGGAGAAGCCCGCCGCCGCTCCTGCCGAAGCCGCAAAGCCCGTCTCGGATGAACCGAGCCAGGAGGTTAAGGCACACTTGAAACAGGGCATGAGCTACGTCAGCATCGCAAAGAATGCCACATCGAAGGGTGTCTTCAACGAGAACCTGGATAATGCCATTGCCGAATTCTCGAACGCCATCAAGAAAGACCCCAACTATGCCGAAGCGTACTCGAACAGGGCGGTAGCCTACATGCTTCAGAAGAAGAACAACAAGGCCCTCGACGATCTCAAGAAGGCCAAGGAGATCAAACCGGACAGCGCCACCATCCGTTACAATCTCGCCTCCGTCCATTCCCTCATGGGAAATACCGATTATGGGTTGGACGAGCTTGACGCCGCCCTTTCAAAGGGTTTCAACGATTACGACAGCCTGAGAAAGGACCCGGACATCAACAACCTCAGAAAGAGCAAGGAGTTCCGGCACATACTGGAAAAGCACAAGGTCTTCATCACAAAGTA
>JAQVWF010000089.1 GCA_028698615.1 Syntrophorhabdaceae bacterium | reverse complement strand
AGCTGGTCATAAACTGCCTGATTATGATGGCCCATGTTCAAATGATCATGGACATAGTTATAAGTTAGAAATAGAAGTAGAAGGTTCAACTGATGGTTCAGGAATGATTATTGATTTTGCTAAATTGAAGGATATCGTAAATGATAGAATTATTTCCATGCTTGATCATTCTTGGCTTAACAATATTCTTTTTATTCCAACAGCAGAAAATTTAACTATTTGGATATCGGCTAATTTGGCACCAGCCATTTGCAAAGAAGGAAAAGAATTAATTAGAGTAAGACTTTGGGAAACATCGACTTCTTATTGTGAGTGGAAAGCATAATGGATGAAAATGAAATTCTGGAAGAAGTAGTTGAAGAAAATCCAGAAATAGCCGCTGTTATTAACCAATCAAGGTTATTATTAATGACAGCATTAGAAATGATTAATGCTAAATTAACCGATGAAGGAATAGGTTTCCGATATTTATCTCAAAGAGTTGATATTTTGGAACAAGTTCCTTCTTCTTTAAGGATTCATTAATGCAAGCTATTTGTTTATGGTGCAAACAACCTTTTGAAAAGCATAATAACGCTCAAAAATATTGCTGTCCTTCTCACCAAAAGAAGCATAGTTATCGACGAAATAAAAAAGCAGTGGCGGAAATTAAGAAATGCCCTATTTGCGGCACATTGTTTATTAGGAAATATCACAAACAAAAATTCTGTAATCAAGAATGCAGGAAAAAGTGGAAGAGGGAATATGAAAGAGAAAGATACCAAAGCAAGCATAAAACTCAAATAAAAATTTGTCCTTATTGTAAAGAAGAATTTAAAACCAAAACTAACCCTCATATCTTTTGTTGTTTAGAACATAAACAAGAATATGAAAAGGAACAAAGAATTCTTGCCAGAAAAGTTTTTGAACCAAGAGTTTGTATAGTATGCGGAGAAAAATTTGTTCCTCATACAGCAGATCAGAAATGTTGCAAGGCTTCTTGTTCTTCTCAATGGATTAATATGAAAGCAAAGAAAAGATATTGGGAGAATGTAGAAAAGTATAGAACAAAGAATAGGGAAGCAAAAAGGCGTGAAGATTATAGAAAAAAACAATATCGGATAGAAAAAGGGATAGAGGAGAAAAAAGTTTGGGACATTCAACCTAGCCATTATTGGGGCTAAAGGAGAGAAAGATGGATTGGAACTATATTTTAACATTTATTGCAGGGATAGTTGTTGGTGAAATGACTGTTATTTGGGTTTTGGCTATGTGTAGAATGGGAAAGGGAAATTAAAATGTCACAAATTAAAGTAATTAAGTTGGAAGAAGCAGGAAGAGAATCGGCATTGATAGGCTTATCTCTTAATAGAAGAGTTGAAGGTGCTTTAGATTATTATTATGATATATTTTTAGAAAAGGAATATATCTTTAATGAAGTAGCTGGAAGATTATGCAATAAAGATCATGGGCATAATAAGTTTCTGGAACATATCGATACATGGTGGTTAATTAGAGCATCAAGAAATTTTTGGCAAGAAGCTGATACTTATCGCTTGACTACCAAACAATCAGGTAGTACCATGCACACCTTGTATAAAAGAAAATTAACAAATGAAGATTTCAATACCCCTATACCGGAAAGCTATATTCAATACTTAAATGAATTGGTTCAAAAATATATTGTCGAATCAACCTCTGAGAATTTGGAAGAATTAAAAGATTCTCTTCCAGAAGGTTATTTGCAAACAAGAGAATGGAAACTAAATTATAAAAACCTTAGAGAAATCCTCTTGCAAAGATCAAATCATCGTTTGCCTAGTTGGAAAATATTTTGTGCGGAAATTAAAAAGCAAGTGATTTTCCCAGAGTGGTTGCCGTAGGAGAGAACATGAATGAGAAAACTAAAAAATTTATTTGTCCTGATTGTAAAAAGGAAATGATGGTTCCTGTAAAATCTAAAAGGCAAAGATGCCCTGAATGTGCAAAAATAAGGATAAGAGAAAGATTTGCGAATACCAGAAAAAAGTTTTACACGAAGCATGATCCTGATGAAATAATTACGATGATCGCTATTTGTCCAACTTGCGGGGAAAAGCATAAGATCAAAACTTTACCTTTGGATGCTGATATTACCCCAAGAGTCCGTTGTCCACAATGCAAGAAAAATTTATTAGATCATCCTAAAGCAGACCCTATATGTGAAGGATATTCTATAAATAATTATTAAGAAAGGAGATAGGATGAAGGTACATAGTATTTTTGAATCAATTAATGGAGAAGTTACAGCCGCTTATCAAGGAAGCATTTGCACATTTGTTCGGTTAGCTGGTTGCAATTTGCGGTGTTCTTGGTGTGATACTCCTTTTGCGGCTGATATTTGGTCTGGATATGATATGTCCAAAGAAGAAATCTTTCAAGAAATAGTAAAAATAGGCAATAGAAATATTACAATTACAGGTGGCGAACCGCTATCGCAGAAAAAAGAATTGATCGAATTAATAGATTATATTAATGAAAAAGATTCAGGAGTATATAAAATTGCTATTGAAACTAACGGCGCATTCAATGTAGAAAAGGTAATAGATCGTCAGGTTTTTTGTATTGTTATGGATTATAAACTTCCTTCATCAGGGATGGAAAAGTTTATGAACCTTAATAATTTTAATGCTTTAGAAAATCCTGATTTTGTTAAATTTGTTATAGCCGATAGAAAGGATTTTGATCGAGCCATAGAAATAAGCAGTCAAATCAAGAAATCAGGATTTATAGGTCGTTTTGCTTTCTCCCCTTGTCATGGGAATATAGAAGTTCCTGAACTATTTAAATGGTTAAAAGAAGCGCAATTTGATGAAGCAATTATCAATCTCCAGTTGCATAAAATAATTGATATGCCTTAAAATATTTTCATCAAAAACATGCAAAGCATGTTATAATAAAGTAATAAAAATCAAAAAAAGAAAAGGAGTTGTTATGAAAGATTTGGAAGAAATCAACGGTAGTGAATTGGTAAGTGTTATTAAAATCCTTAACAAAAGCGGTTTTTTGGAGAAGGAAATCAGAACAGTAGGAGTTAAAAAGAAGGATTTGCTTGAGCATTTTGCTGATGCCTATGAAGGTCTTGATGCAGAGGCAGAAGAGAAAATGCTAAAAGATAAGAAGTATGCTCCTGTTATTGATTTTTATGAAGATACTTTTAGTGACGAGCTTGGAAACAAGGAAGAAGGAAAAGAAGCAGAGAAGGAAGAAGAAGAAAAGAAAGAACAGGAAAAACCTGCCAAGAAAGAAAAGAAAGAAAAGCCTGCTAAGAAGGAAAAAGCTCCTAAGGAAAAGAAAGAAAAAGAGCCTGTAGAGCTTTCACGATACGGACATAAAGCAGGAACAAAAGGCGCCGAATTGGATGAATTGTTTTATAAAGGCGATACTTTGCAGAATATGGCAGATATTATTGGAACGACCCTTAGCAGAGTAAATAATTTTAAATATGGATTAATTCGCAAGGGTTGGAAAGTTGAATGTGTCGATAAGGAAAATAAAATTTATAAAGTTACAGGTCGCATTGATGATAAAAAGGAGTAATTAATGAATCAAGCCAAAGTAGAAGAATATTTTGGCAAACTTCTGACTGAGGGATTGGGGTTGGATTTATCTGACCCCAATCTTAAAGACACCCCTAAAAGAGTTGCCAAGATGTATTGTCAAGAGTTTTTTAAGTCTTTAGAACCAAATACTACTTTAATTACAACATTTCCTAATGATAAAGATTACGATGAAATTATCCTTTTAGACAATATACCTTTTGTTTCAATGTGTTCACATCACTTTCTTCCTTTTTCAGGGAAAGCTTGGTTTGCATATATCCCTGATAAGAAACTGGTAGGAGCTTCAAAAATAAACCGATTGATAACGCATTATTCAGCAAAGCCTCAGTTGCAGGAAAACCTCTCTAAAGAGATAGTAGATAGCTTTGTTTACTTATTGCAACCTAAAGCAGTAATGCTTGTAATGAGGGCTATTCACGGTTGCATGGCTTGTAGGGGCATTAGACAAGGCAATGATGCAGGCATGATAACTTCTGTTGTTTATGGTGGTTTTAAAGACGACATTAAAGGCCGTCAAGAGGTTCTTCGTTTAATCGAATTATCTAAAAAGGATTAAATTATGAATATTTATCAGGTAGAATTAACCAATAGGTGCAATGCCTCATGTAATTATTGCCCCCATTCTGCAATGACAAGAAAGCAAAGTGATATGTCAGTCCCTACTTTTCTATATTGTTTAGACAGAATGAAAAATCAATATATAGGATTGCACCATTTTGGAGAACCGTTTTTGCATAATTCTCTTTCAGATTTTATAGCGATAGCGCATCACCATCATATAGAAGTAGAATTTTCTACTAATGGAGGAATAAAAGATTATCAAAAATCTCTAAGATTAGTTTTAGACCAAGAACCTTATCGAATGAGAATTGCTTACGATTTTTTTGAGCCTGTTGATTTTATAAAAGATGCCTTAACATTTAATAAAAATACTATTATTACGCTTCATTCTGTTGATGGCAAGCTAAAAGAAAAGAAACCGTACACTAATTTTGCCGGTTCTGTAAAGGGTTCTTCAGAAATAAAAGGAGAATGTTTTTTTAAAAAATATAATTATTTTTGTGTGCTATGGAATGGAGATATTGTTCCTTGCTGTTGCGATTATAATGGGCAAGAGATTTTGGGTAATGTTAAAGATCCAAAGAGTGCATATTTAAAACAGCAAAAATGGTATCATTTATGTAAAAATTGTCGAGGCATGCAATTTGCAGAAGGAGGCTTGTGGTGGAAAGAAATATAATTTTAGTTCCTTTAGAAGAATTTGAAGAAAGAT
>JAQVWF010000088.1 GCA_028698615.1 Syntrophorhabdaceae bacterium | reverse complement strand
CCTGGCGGTAAACCGCCGGCTTTACCGAGAAACTTACAAAATTTGATTGCGTATTACTACCGAATTTGGCCGCTGGAGTGCGCATTGTCAATACATTACTATTGGGGGGGGTCGTAGGTGACCCCAATTCCCCTTTGACATATCAATACGAGGAATACTAATATCTAACATATTATTGCTTGCAGCAGATTAATTGTCAGGCCGTGACCGAATCTATTCACACTCATAAGGAGATTTCCCGAAATGGATATTCCACGGATCTTCAACATCACCGAAAGTGCTCACCGCATCCATAACCCGATCACACCCGAAAAGCTCGCCACTCTCGGCGCGGCGCTGCGTCTGGAAACGGGGACCCGAGTGCTCGACCTCGGCAGCGGTTCGGGGGAGATGCTGTGCACCTGGGCACGCGATTACGGAGTCGTCGGCACCGGCATCGACATGAGCCAGTTGTTCACCGAGCAAGCGAAACTCCGCGCTGAAGAACTCGGCGTGGCCGATCAAGTCAAGTTCATCCATGGCGATGCTGCGGGCTACGTCTCTGACGAGAAGGTCGGAGTGGCAGCCTGTGTCGGCGCCACGTGGATCGCCGGGGGTGTCGCCGGCACTATCGAGCTTCTGGCGAAGAGCCTCTGCCCCGGAGGGATCATCCTCATCGGCGAGCCCTACTGGCGGCAGTTACCGCCGACGGAAGATGTTGCCAGGGGGTGCCTTGCCGGCTCAATCTCCGACTTTCTCATGCTTCCAGAGCTTCTCGCGTCTTTCGGCCACCTCGGCTTCGACGTCGTTGAGATGGTTCTGGCAGACCAGGACGGCTGGGATAGATACGAGGCGGCCAAATGGCTCACCATGCGCCGATGGCTTGAAGCTAATCCCGACGACGAGTTCGCGAAGGATGTTCGAGCCGAACTGACCTCGGAACCCGAGCGCTACGCCGCTTACACACGCGAATATCTGGGCTCGGGTGTGTTCGCGCTGATGAGGCGGTGATGGGTTGGGGCATCCGGCGGATTGTCCCCCGTCCCCATCCATCCCCGTGATCTCCGGTCCGGCACACAGCAGGGATTGTTTCGAGCAGGCCCGAAGACCGTCTCTCCTTTGAGCATCAAACGCATTCCGGCTTTACGCAGGTGTCTTCACTCGCGCAAGCGACATACAGGAAACACAAGACACTGGACCAGATGAGGGACTTCGTTTAGTAGTAAATAACTCTATCAGGCAAGCTTCAATCCCTTCCTCCCTTTGGTGTCCCTGCCCTGCGCGAGACACTAAAGTATAACGCGAAAGGTGTGTGAGGGAATGAGTTATTTACTTTTCAACGAATGTCCCCCTCCTCCCTCTTGACAGGGGCAACTCTGTAGTGTATTGTAGTGTAAGAGGTGAGCTTGATGAGAACGGTATTATCCGTAAGCCTGTCTGACAAGATGGCTGCGGAGCTTGATCACCTGGCAAAGGTCACGGGGCGGAACAAGAGTGACATCGTGAAAGAGTCACTGAGCATTTTCCTTTGGGAGACCAAATTCAAACAGGTAAAACGCCGGCTCGCTAAAAAGGCCAAGGCCGCCGGGGTCGTTACCGAGGAAGATGTGTTCAAAGTGGTGTCGTGAAAGTCGTTTTCGACACCAACGTACTTGTGGCCGCGTTCCTTTCCGAGGGTGTCTGTTATAAGCTGCTGCTCCGGGCCCGAAAGAGGGAATGCAAGCTTGTCCTCAGCCCCGACATCATCGCTGAATTCGAAGGCGTCCTTCTCCGCAAGTTCTCCCTCTCGCAGTCGGAATTAACCGACGTCCGCACCCTTCTCGCAGAGGCCACACATGAAACATGCCGGCAAGTCGAGCCGATCGATCCGGTAAGCAGGGACCCGGACGACGACAAGATCCTTGCATGCGCCTCGGTAAGCCAGGCCGACTATCTCGTGACCGGCGACGAGGACCTCCTCGTGATCAGGCAATATGGCGCCACCAAGATCCTTTCCCCAAGGGACTTCGAGGGTCTTTTTGGGGATTAGAGAAAAGAACACCAGACCGTAGGGGCTTGGCCCATCGTCCCGGTTTTGATCCGCAAGATCTACCTGTTAACAGGTGACCCCACATCCCTTATCCCCCTTCATTGCCTCTTTAGAGTGGTCCGTACTGATTACCGTATTTGCGGTTCCACCTTCGATTGCATTCGCATGCCCTGTGAATGGCCACAAATCAATGTCCGGGACGGGAATCGAATTCGTGCGTCCATAAGTAACCGGGCCGGTTTGTCGGGTACAGGTCGGGTAATCCGCGACCTTTGGCCCTAGGCACCCGGGTCAGACGCGGCCGTCGAATGTCCTGTCAACTTCATCGATGACTGCTATAATTGGAGTAGACAGGGAGTATATGGAAAGGAGGGGAGAGACAATGCTCAAGCCAACCAGGATTTTGGTACCAACTGATTTTTCGGAATATTCGGACAGGGCATTGGCGCAGGGATTAGATATAGCGCAACAGTATGAGGCAAAGCTTTTTCTTCTCCATGTTGTCCAGGGGGACGTTTACCGCGACATTCTGGAATTCACTTTCCTCGAAGAGGCAGTGCGGCACTCAATCAGGAATGGTGCGGAGGTCTGGGCTCAAGAGAGCTTGCAGAAGCAGCTCGGCCACTTTCCGCAGGCTAAGGACACAGAGGTGGTCACGAACGTCCGCTGGGGAGTTCCCTACGATGAGATCCTGAAGGAGGGAAAGGAACAAGGGATCGACCTGATAATAATCGCATCTCTCGGCAAAACCGGCGTTGCAAAATACCTTATCGGCAGCGTGGCCCGTAATGTCCTCAGGGGTTCCAAATGTCCTGTACTGCTGACAAAATGAGGGAGGCCTGTGAGACGCTGTCGACGACTACCTGGATACTTGCAAGGATGCAGGCCGGGAACCGGAGCGGCCAGGTAAGGCTCACGGCGGGACGTGACATGGCCAGTCCCCCTCGCACCTCCTGAAAAACGCCATCAGAGGGGAGGAGGGACATCCCTATGGTCCCCCTACCATTACTTCTCCCTCTGTATTTCTCTTGCCCGTCCTCTTTTTCTGGGATATAATCTTACCAGTAAGATATCGCGGAGAGGAGGCGGTATGGCGGAAGTGGCAACAACAAAGATGTCGTCCAAGGGACAGGTGGTCATTCCGGAGAGTATACGGAAACAGCTCAACCTCAAGGCGGGATCGCAATTCGTAGTCATCGGCAAGGACGATGTGCTCATACTCAAGACAATAACCGAACCCGACCTCGACACCTTCGAGACATTGATAACGCAGGCCCGGAGGGAGGCAGAGGAGTCCGGTTTGCGTCCCTCTGACATCAAAAAGACCATTCTCACGGCACGCAAACGGTCTTGAAGGTCATCCTCGACACGAACGTCTTCATCTCCGAAGTCTACTTCGGCGGCCATCCGTACAGGATCCTTCAAGCATGGAACAACGGCAGGCTCGTTCTGACCGTTTCGAAGGAGATACTTGACGAATACGGGAGGATCGGCAGGATGCTGGGGGAACAATTTCCTCTCATCAGGTTCGAACCCATTCTGGAATTCGTCACGGCAAAGGCTGTGATCGTCAAAGCCGGAAAACTCCACCAACCCCTTTGCGATGATCCCGATGATGACAAGTTCTTCGCCTGCGCACTGACTGCAAGATGCAAGACGATCATAAGCGGGGACAAACACCTGTTAAAGGTGTCCGGTTTTCGCGGGATCGAGGTGCTCAAACCACGGGAATTTGTCGACCGGTACCTGCAATAAGTCATGGAAGGATGCCGAAAAGACGCCTTGAACAGTTTGGGCACCAGAGACAAGAGAATAACGGCCGGGTCATGGAGCTGTCCCGGGATCTGGCCGCCCTCGCATCCCCTCGTCGACGCGAGGGAAGAGATAATCATCCACGAAGATATTCTGTCTGTCATTCCTCCGGCAGGTGACATGATAGACGGTGTTCTTGTGCTGAATCCTTAAAGGGGCGAGCCATGGGGGGAAGGTATCAGGGGGGAGAATTGTCACGAATAGAGATTTCACCCCGAGGACACCTCCTTCGCGACGGCCATCGTTTCGGCTTCGTCGATCTTTGCCGGTTTGATCCCGTTCATGACAAGCTCGATCGTCTGCTCGCGGAACTCCAGAAGGTCCCAGCTCTCGTCCTTGAGAAGCCAGCGCGTCACGTAATGCTCAAGGGTACCGAGGAGCAGTTCCTGAATGATGACCGGATCCATGTCATTCCTCACGGACCCTTCCCGCTGCCCCTGCTCGATAATGTCGCGAAGTGTCTTCAGCCACCCTCTGAAGAGGCGGTACCCGTTCGTTTTCTGGAAATTCTTGTTAACCCTCAATTCAAGCATTGCTATACGCGCGTAGTCGGGGTTTGTCTTAAAGAAATAGAGGTAGTACCACGCAAACTTTGCCAGCTTGTTGCGGGCGTCCTGGATCCCCTGCAGGTGGAGCTCCAGACCCTCGCAGAAGGCGTTTGTTCTCTCCATGGGTACGAAGAACAGAAGGTCTTCCTTGTTCTTGAAATGTTGATAGATGGTCCCTTCCGCCACTTCGGCTCTCTGGGCGATTTCCGAAATGCTGGCCTGGAGGTAGCTCTTCCTTCCGAACACTCGGATGGCAGCTTTGACTATCTGCTCCCTGGTCGCGTCTTTTTTTCTATAATGAGTTGTGCTCATAAATTAGATGAATATTGTTTATTTCATTCTGTGACTTTTCAGGTTAATTCACCCACCCCCTCTTCATGTTAGTTCACCCGGGGGCGGCGCAATATGCTCAGTTTTTTACCATGACCGTTTCCTCATGTTCAATTCTTTTCGGTTATTTTTCTTGTTTCGCCTCTTTTCTTCCTGTAGCTCTTTCCTTCGATGAAGATCTGGTGGGCATTGCGGGCCAGCCTGTCACCAAACTTTACCCAGAGAAAATGAATGCTAAGACAAAGCCTATCGCCTTGATGCAGGCATAAATCCACCCAACCGTTACACCTAAGGCGATAGCTATGTAGATTGACCCCGTTGATTTCCAGATAATATAACCGCCGAAAACGTTTCCCACCGCCATGAAAAAGAGTATTAAATAAGCAATCTGCTTGTTCATATTATTCGTATAACA
>JAQVWF010000087.1 GCA_028698615.1 Syntrophorhabdaceae bacterium | reverse complement strand
CATTACCCCGGAACGGTGTCCATTGACTTATCGCTGTGGCGGCGATATGATTCGTGTACTGCAAGGCATGCGTGGGGCGGTGAGCGGTTGCGCAGGGGGTTTTGGTTGTGCGACCATGTTCGGACCGCTCCTGGCCCGGGAGGGTTCTGCGAGAGATATGAGTTACGACGGTCTTATTACGATCGACAGGGATATATGCAAGAAGGAGGGGCTTTGCGTCCGCGTTTGTCCGAAGGTGTTTACTCAGGTTGAGCCGGGGAACGCGCCGGAGGTTGCGCGCCCGGAATTTTGCAATGATTGCGGGCATTGCCTGCTTATCTGTCCTGCCGGGGCGATAGGGCATCGTAATCTTAACGGAAGGGCTGTCAGCGAGATCGATAAAGATCTCCTGCCGTCATTTCGGCAGGTGGAGGAGATGGTGAGGGCGCGGCGGTCCGTACGGAATTTCCTCGAAAAGCCTGTCGGGAGGGAGCTGATCGGGAAGGTCATTGACGCCGCCCGCTTTGCTCCGAGCGCAAAGAACACCCAGAGCACGCAGTTCGTCGCCGTCGACGATGGGGAGATACTTCGGCGGATAGCGTCCATGACGGCTCAGTGGCTGGGCAGGTCGGCAAGGAAGCTCAGGAACCCCTTTATCCGAGCCGTATATCTCATGCGCGGCCTGATGACGAAGGAAGAGTATTCGCGCTGGATCGGCCAGTTCGAGTTGACGGCGCGGAACATGGAGAAAGGGATTGACACGATCCTTTACCGTGCCCCGGCGCTCATCCTGTTTCACGCCGACAGGCGTGTACGGTTCGCCGAGGCGAACGCGAACCTGGTCCTCCAAAACGCCACCTTTGCCGCCTGCGCCCTTAACCTCGGCACCTTCTACACCGGGTATGTTGTCTCCGCCTGCGCCCATGACAAGTCGATACCCGAAATGCTTCGAATCCCCAAGGGGCAACGTGTTTACGCCGGCATGACCTTAGGCCATGTGAAGATCGGCTTTTCCCGGTGGATCGACCGTGATCCGGCAAAGATAAAGTGGAATGACGATAGGTAATTGGTTATTGGGCCTGTCCGCCCTGTTCCGCAGGATCTATTTTGGACAGGTATGACCCATTACCTATTGCCCGCATCTGTTTACTTTTTTCCTGCAATATGCGATATAGCCGTAAGAGGTTGATTGCTCCCATGGTCATTCAATAAGGGTATTCAAAAGAGACAGAAAGGGTGCAATAGACAATGAAGACCTTATCCCTTGACGACATAGTCAGCGCATACAGCCGCTTTGTTCCCCACCAATTCCTGCAGTTGCTCGGCAAGGACACCATCGCCGATATCGTTCTCGGTGAAAGTCTCGAAATGAAGATGACCATTCTCTTCTCGGACATGAGAGGTTTTACGGTCCTTTCGGAGTCGATGACCCCCCGCGAGAACTTTATGTTCATCAATGCCTACCTGGAGCGGATGGAGCCGGTAATAAGCAGGCATAGCGGTGTGATAGACAAGTATATCGGAGATGCGATCATGGCGCTTTTTCCCACGAGTGCCGACGATGCTCTCGACGCCTCAATAGGAATGCTTCACCGTCTCGCCGGATACAATAAGGAAAGGACGGGGGCAGGGTATCCGCCGATCCTTATCGGGATAGGTTTGAACACGGGTCTTATGATGCTGGGCATCATAGGCGGCAGGAACCGCATGGACGGTACCGTCATCAGTGATGCCGTGAACCTTGCCTCACGCGTGGAGACCATGACCAAGAACTACGGCGTCAGTCTTTTGATTACCGAACACACATACTACAGCCTCGAGGATGTTTCAAGGTACAAGATACGGTTTGCCGACCGCGTGAGGGTGAAGGGCAAGGAACAGCCGGAATCCATCTATGAGGTTTTTGATGCCGACCTCCCGGAGGTGCGAACTGCCAAGCACAGAACGACCAGACTTTTTGAGAGAGCGGTGGCCTATTTCCATTTCAGGGAGGTTTCCCGGGCGCTCGAGCTTTTCGGGGAATGCCTCGCGGAATGCCCCGAAGACAGTCTTGCCAGGGTATATGCCGACAGATGTGAACGGTTTCTGAAGACAGGTGTTCATGAAGGAACAGGCGAGGTCGATCTCTCCGTCAGATGGACGAAGGATATCGAGATCGGGTACCCGGAGATAGACGATCAGCACCGTCAATTGTTTGCCAGGGTGAACAGATTCACCGAGACGATCAAAAAGGACCGGGATCTTTCCAGAGTCGGCCCTGTGATCGATTTTCTCGATGAGTATGTCCGGATACACTTCAAGGACGAAGAAGGTATTATGGAAAGGAACGGGTACCCGTTCATCGATGTTCAGAAAGACCAGCACAAACGATTCACACACTATCTTGCAGGCCTCAAGCGCGAAATTGAGGGGTCTGACGGTTCCGATTTGTATTTTCTTCTCTTCAAGATACAGGTGCTTGTTGTGGATTGGCTCGTGAATCACACGTGCAAATTGGACAGGCATCTCGGAAGGTTTCTCAGACTGGAAAAAGCATCCGGCAGGTGAAGGGGGAAAGAGATGGACATCAAAGTATCGGGAGAGCTTTCGGGAATACTGGAAGTGTTGAAACAGATGGCCCTGTTCGAGACAAGGATAGCTGAACTGTACAGCCTTTGCGCATCGACATGGAAAGAAGACGGCCCGTTCTGGCTGAGCATCTGGCGCGATGAATTGAGACATGCCCGGCATATCGAGCAGATGATCGAGATCATCTTCAAGAAGCCGGAGCGCTTTCAGGCAGGGCGTCCCTTCAATGTTCATGCGTTGGCGACGATAGTGAAGGACATCGTGGACAAGATCGAAATGGTAAAGAATGGCGAGATAACGAAGGACCAGCTTCTCTTTATCGCACAGAGCCTGGAACAGGGGTATATCGAAGACAAATATGCCGAGATCGTGAAGACCGATGACGTGGAATACAATACCCTCATGCAGGAAGTCATCAATGATACCCGGCAGCATAAGGACAGGATCATTGAGCAGATCATAAGCAGGGCGCAGAACAAGGGATACATAAAAGCATAGTATTCGAGTATCTCAAGCATTGAAACCCGAAGAATGACGGAACATGACCAAGGGAGAAGCTTGCAATGGAAGAAACGATCGACCAGGTACGGAGGCTCATCGATGCGGCGGAAAAAGGTGATATTGCCGGGGTGAGGGCGCTCATCGCAGCGGGCGGTGATGTCAACACAAAGGATACAACAGGCGGCTGGACGGCGCTCATGGTGGCGGCGCAGGCGGGGCGCACCGAAATGGTCCGGGCCCTGATAGCGGCAGGGGCAGACGTGAACGCCAGGGATGAGTTCCAGGTGACCCCTCTCATGGTGGCATCCTCAGGGGGCGGTACGGACCTTATCGAGACCCTCGTGGCGGCTGGAGCGGACGTGAATGACGTGGACAAAAATGGGACCACGGCGCTCATGTGGGCGTCGACGGAGGGACACGCCGAAGCAGCGCGGATCCTCATGACGGCTGGAGCGGAGGTGAACGCGCGAGGTGTGAGCGGCTACACCGCGCTCATGGACGCATCAGGAAAAGGTCATGCGGAGGTGGTTCGAATCCTGATAGCCGCAAAGGCCGATGTGAACGCAAAGGACAAGAATGGCCTGACGGCTCTTATGCTTGCATCAATGACGGGTCATGCGGAGGTGGTGCGGGCCCTGATAGCGGCAGGGGCAGACGTGAACGCCAGGGGAGACGGCGGCTACACCGCGCTCATGGATGCATCGGGCGGGGGCCGTGGGGAGATAGCCCGGCTCCTGAGAGAGGCGGGCGCTACCGAATAGCCTCCATAATGCTTCTTACGGCTATGCGGCCGGAACTCAATGCGAAGCTGCTGGCGGAGCCTTCTGCAAGAAGATCGTAGGTGCTGTCGTAGAGACCACCCATATCCTGCCCTGTCACATACAAACCCGGGATTGCCTCGCCTTTGCCGTCAAGGGCCTGCATGTGTGTGTTCACCTGGACCCCACCGAGGGTCAAAAAGAATGCACGGAGCCCCTTAAGGGCGTAATATGGACCATTCAGGGTTTCAAACCTCACGAGATGTTCCGGTTTCCTGTTGAAATCAGGGTCGTGCCTTTCGTCTGCATAGCGATTAACCTTCTCGATCGTCTCCCGCAGCTTCTCCGGTCGTATTTGTATCCCCTTCGCGAGTTCTTCGATTGTATCAGCTCTGAAGGCGAATCCCGATGCGATCCCTTTCTCGATCCCTTCATCAAGGGCCGTCATCTTTTGCCCTGGAACGACAATGGCGTTGAAGGGCGTAAGGGGGCCGTTGTCAACCATGGACCTTCGCATGCTGTCGTCGAAGATGGACCACATCAGGCCGCCGTTCGCGGTCATTGCATTGTACACATCGCTGAAAACGGAACCGAATGACTCATTGTAGAACCGGTCGCCCCGTTTGTTTACCCAGAGAAATGGTTGGCTCAGGGCGCAACGCATCTGCTTCATGTAGTCCGGTCCGCTGAATTGCCTGATGGCCGGTTCATCGTCGAGGTAGGGGCTGTTTCCTGCAAGGGTATCCATGCCGGCGAGCGAGGCGCGTACGCTCAAGGCGAGGTTGATCCCGTCGCCCGTCCTGCCGTCCACAGCAGGCCCGCGGTACATGAGCTTGGCCATTCCGGCGGCACTGACATCGGGCACGTACCTTTTCAGCATTTCCTTGTTGCTGGCAAAGCCTCCCGTCGCCACGACAACGGCTCCCGCACCTATGGTGACGGTCCGGCCTTCGGCATCCACCGCCTCCACCCCTGTGACGACACGCCTGTCATCGACAAGGAGCTTCTTTGCCGGCGTGCGGGTGAGGATCGGAACCCCCTTCGCCTTGATGTGATCGGACAGCATCTTTACAACCCGGGCGCCCCGGCCCTCGAAGATGTGCCATACGTGGAGGCTTTTTTCAGGCGGGAACATTGTCCTGATGCCTTCTATTCTGACCCCGTGGTCCATCAGCCAGTCGATCGTTCTTCCGGATTCGTTAAGGAGTGTTCTGATGACCGACGCATTGCACCGCCAGTGATGGAATTCCATCACCCTGGCAAAAACCTGATCCGTGGTTGTCGTGATCCCCTTCTCTTTCTGATATCGTGTACCTATGCCGAGAGAACCTTCCGGGAAAAGACCGGCGCCGCCGAGAAAGGGCATTTTCTCAAGGAGGATTGCCCTTACGCCGCTTTCGGAAGCGGTGAGTGCCGCCGACAGGCCGCTCAAGCCCCCGCCGGCAATAACGATATCGGTCTCGAACTTCTGGCATTCTGTGGACAGTGTCTGTGATCTCATGATGGATTTCGGTACCTCCCAAAG
>JAQVWF010000086.1 GCA_028698615.1 Syntrophorhabdaceae bacterium | reverse complement strand
GCGGAAAATACATTCGACCTTGACGGAAGGTCGAACACTTTTATAAAGTAGAGACGGCAGGGAGAGGACTACTGAGAAGCCGTTCGGATAAAACCGGATTGGGTGTTCGAGGCGGCCGGATTGGACACTCTACCATCATCGTGTTGTCCTTGATTGCCGCCATATTGCGCCTCGCTTAAATAATCGACTGACATACTCACTGGAACTAGCTTGTTTCGAGCCCAATGCATTTGGATTTTGAAAAGGTTTTTAAAAAGGCAACCCTCAGGGGCAGATCCGTCCGGTTCTTGTCCAGCCATCTTTATTCATTCATTCTCTTACTGCATCTTCCGTGCCGCCAACTTCAAATCGGTTTCTACCGACTGAACATGGCCTGGTAAATGCATAGATAGCGGTAAGTGATGACTGTCGGGAGTTATTCTATTAGACGAGGGAGGGGTAGTATGGTCCGCATGCTTTTCGTCTCTTATAAAAACGCTTGTCGCGGTTTAATGGCTGAAGCCATCGCACGGAACAAATTGATGGGTTTGGCCGAGGTATCGTCCGCCGGAGTAAGCCGGCATGGGCCCGGTGATCCGGCAATAGCGATCGAGATACTGCGCACACACTTCAATATTGATGCGTCCGGTCATACGCCGCGCAGCATAGTAACAGTCGACCTCAGCGCTATTGATTATGTCGTGGCCATGTCGTCGAGAATCGCGGAGGCTTGCCCCCCCGTGTCGTGCAAGTTACTCGTGTGGGATATAAAGGATCCCTGGCATGACGATCAGGATGCATATTTCGACTGTGCCAAAGAGATAGAGAGAGAAATCTCACTATTAGCTGTGGGGCTCAAATACATGAGGATGTAATGTTGTGGGTATATCGAAAACCGGAGGGTATTATAGGTGCCAGGATAAAATGTTATTTTTGCGGCAAGGGTGCGAAAATCATCCGTTTCGGGAATGTAACCCTGGCAGTCTGTTGCGGACAGCTTATTTATTTCAATAAAGAGGAGCCGACATTAACGTGCACTAGCAGGGAATAATCCAGCAGGGCCTGTTCGGCCACAGAGGGAACCCGGTTGCTTTAGCTACCCGGCTGTTTGTCGACATTTTCCTTTTAATCCTTATGTTTGGTTTTCTCCCCGCCCCTGTCTCCGACGATAGTGTATTATACAAGCAAAGGGTGTACCACCAAGCTTTGAGCCGGTTTGCCGGCTATGGGAAGATGTTCGGACGTGAGAGTTGCATAACTCAACCCGCAGTTGCGTTTTGCAACCCTGATCTTCCTCGAATTCGGGCAGCAGACACACGTTAGTAGCCGGATATCTTCCGGGCAGAAGGAGCCTGTCAAGAGAGGGATGTTTTATAACCCGGAACATAAGTTGCCCCCCACGGTTTGTTTTTCAGGATATCTTCCGGGTGGATAAATTACCGTGGGGGGCGCGGATGGGCATGGCTGCAAAAAATGCTCCCCTGTGGGGAAAGTGATCAGACAATTGAGTCAGGGTTATGGGGGAGCGTGCATTGAAATACACGTTGGTATGCGGAGAGTCTTTTGTGGCCGTTCCCTTATGGACACGAACGGGGTGGCCTGTGCTGTAAAAGGACATGAGATCCTATTTGGTTTTCCCTAAGCATCATATCATCTCCCGTGCTAACGTGTGACCGGTGACCCATAATTATCTCCGCCAGCCTTCTTTAAGACCGGGCACTTCCGGCTGTTTTGCTTAACCCGACCTTTTCTTCTGTGCGGGGCTGCCTGTCCTTTTTCTGCTGCACCTGCTTGGCCTGCTTGCTGGCCTTCTGCTTTGACTGCTTATGCTTGGTTTTCTTTCCGCCTCTGTCTCCCATTGTGGACGCCTCCTATTGTGTTTTTCTGAAAGGGTATTTGTCAATACTCGGCCCCTTCAGCATCCGAGATAATTCATCCTTCTCTATCCCTGGAAGCTTTCCAGCACTCTTTTCCGGAGTGGATTACGCAACCTTTTCATTGCCTTTAGTTCTATCTGGCGGACGTATTCGCGTGTGATGTTGAGAGTGTCACCGATTTCCGACAGGGTATAGCCTTCTGGGCCGTTAAGACCGAACCTCATCCTGACGACCTTCTCTTCCCTCTTGGTCAAGGTAGAAAGGACCTTTCCTATCTCTTCCTTCAGTGATTCGTCGACAAGCTCCTGAAAGGCGCACCGTCCATTGTAGTCTGCTACGCATTCCCCGATGGTTGTGTCCTGTTCCCCGACAATCGCTTCAAGGGATATAGCGGGATCCGGGATGGCCATTATATCTATGATCTTCTGCTGGGAATATCCCGATCTCTCGGATATTTCCTTGAGGTCGGGCTCGCGCTCAAGCTCCTGCAAAAGCCTCGCCGCCGTATTGTTGATTTTCGTCCTCTTCTCGATGACGTGGAGCGGGATCTTGATGATATTAGAAGAGTTCGAGATCGCGCGGACAATGCTTTGCCTAATCCACCAGGTGGCATATGTCGAAAACTTGTAGCCTTTTCGATGATCATACTTATCTGCAGCCCGCATGAGCCCTAGATTGCCTTCCTGGAGCAGATCCATCAGGTCGAGCCCCCTGTTCTGGTATTTCTTGGCAATAGTGATCACGAGCCGCAGGTTCCCCTGGACAAGTCTTTCCCTGATTGTTCCGATACGATCGTCTATATCGCGCAGCTCTCGCAGTTCCTTCTTCCCGGCCATCTCAATGCGCTCGGGGTCCTTGATTATTGTCTCTATTATTTGTTGAATAATGTCCTTATTGATATTCAGCCTGGCCACCGCGTCTTCGAATTCTTCCCTGATCTTCGCATAGTCTTCTTCCGGGCCGTCTGTATCCAGGCAGGTCCTTAACTTCTTGCTGAGTCTTTCTACGTTATGTATGGACGAGATTGCGGTTTCTGTATGGCTTTTCTCTTCCCTCGAGGAATGAATTCCGTCAACGTCATTCATAAAATCCGTAATACTCATTGAGTCCTGCCTTAGCCGTTTTCCTATCAGGACAAGCTCTTTAATGGCCTGAGGTATCGTAAAGAGGAGATATTTTTCTTGCATTTCCGCCTGTTCGATCTCTGCGCAGATCTTTTTTTCCTCAGATGCCGTCATCGGTCGCAACCTCCGGACGTCCTTCAAATAGAGGCGCATCATGTCTTCGGATAGATCCACTGCAAATTCTTCGGTCATTGCGCATTAACCGTGTCCTGTTGCCCTGTACGGGTCAGGTGTCATATCTTCCTTCTCTTTCAGGCTGATATATTATTTCGATTATCTTCATCCTCTTTTTTCCGGCCGGCACCTGCCGTTCGACAATGTCCTTTTCCCGGCTGCCGATAAGCGCTGTCCCCGCCGGAGCAAGGATGGAAACAGCGTCGTTACCCGCTTTGTTCCCCGGGAAAACGAGTGTGAATGTTCTTTCTTCGCCCGTATCAATATCCTTGACATGGACTGTGGAGTTCATCGTCACGACATTGTGCGGGATATCTTTTGGAAGCACTATCCGTGCCCTGTCGAGCATCTCTTCCAGCAGATCGGTATTTTCGGCATAGACTTCCATAAGTGCGCGCAGTCTCTCCATGTCGTGTTGGGTTATGTAGATCTGTTTCTTTTTCATCCCGCCCTACCTCTTGGTATAATTCTTCTTTACCCCGACCGTGGGGATGGTCTTTCCATCCTCATCGAATTCTACGCACGAAACAAGCTTGCCCTGCTTGTAATTCTCTATCCTGGACGGATGACCGGTATAATGGTACACCCGGTAGGTGCCCTGTTTCCTCCCCTTCACAAAATTTCCTTCCTCAATAACAAATCCCTGCTTGTCATATGCGATATATGATCCGTGAAGCCTGCCATTCATGTATTCCGCCTTGTTCTCAACGCTGCCATTGTCGAAGTAGCCCGTGAATGGTCCGTGAAGCTCGCCATTCTTATAATTCGTCTCCATCCAGAGCAGGCCGTCCTGCCGGTACGTCTTCGAAGGGCCATGCAACACTCCACGTCTGTAATGGCATTCCTCGAACATCTCTCCGCCAGGGTAGTATTCAGTGCAAAGGTCGTGTTCGAAGCCGTCCTTGAATTCAACAGATTTCCGTACGGCGCCGTTGCTGTAATACTCCTTAATGATACCGTCAGGGATACTGCCTGTGCGATGAATGACCGTACCGTTCTGCCGACGCACTTCGCTGGCCTTTTCCTCGTTGTCGCAGTAATAGATCGCGAGCAACCCGTCCTTGACATAGGAAACGACCTTCGTGATTTGTTCCACACCGTTCGATTCACCGTTGCTCATTGCGCAAAAACCTTCCCGGCGTCGTTACTGAATGTCTATGACTCTTGTAAAGCAAAGCGCGTGCCAGCTGGATAAACCGGCATTATTGGTCCAATCACCGTCGATAAGCGGTGTTTTGACGGGCGATGCGAGGAATAAGGGAGAGGTTCCCGGAAATGGTCTGTCTCTTCACACAAAGCGGCGTTGCTTCCTGCAACGCACCGTCACATTAAGCAACCAACCAAAAAATGTTGTGGAAGTTACCTGGAAATCTCTTTCAGAAGGGCCAGTTCATCAAGCGCCCTGCCTGCCCCTTCGGCCACTACGTTCATCGGGTTGTCGGCAACATGGACGGGAACCTGCGTGATTCTTTCGATCAGGAGATCGAAGTTTTTCAGGAGACTCCCGCCACCGCTCAGGGTGATACCCGTATCGATAATGTCCGACGCAAGCTCCGGCGGCATCCTTTCGAGAGCGATGCGTATTGCATCACTTATGGAATGGATAGGCTCGGCTATTGCCTCCCGTACCTCGGGCGATGATATTTTGAGTGATTGCGGTATCCCGTCTACCAGGTTCCTGCCATTAATTTCCATCGTCCGTGTATCTTCACCGGGACCCGGATAAGCCGAGCCGATAACGATCTTTATCTTCTCCGCGGTTTGCCCGCCGATGAGAAGATTATACTTGCGCTTGATATAGTTCACGATGGCCTCATCTATCTCCTCCCCGGCTATGCGAACGGAATAACAGTAAACGATGCCGGAGAGACTTATAACGGCAACCTCGGTCATGCCTGAACCGATATCAACGATCATGCTCCCGGCCGGCTCGGTAATGGGAAGACCGGCCCCGATCGCCGCCGCCATTGGCTCTTCGATCAGGTATACCTCGCCTTTACCGGCCGATTCGGCGGCCTCTCGCACGGCCCGTCGTTCTATCGGCGTGATGTCATACGGGACGGAGATGACGATCCTTGGCTTTGCGGCAAATCTCTTGTATCCGATGTCCGCCAGGAAGTACTTGAGCATGGTTGCGGCCGCTTCGAAATCGGAGATGACGCCATCCTTCAGTGGCTGGCTGACAGTTATGTTATCCGGTGTCTTGCCCAGCATGTTCTTTGCCTTCCTGCCGACAGCGACAACCTTCT
>JAQVWF010000085.1 GCA_028698615.1 Syntrophorhabdaceae bacterium | reverse complement strand
GCATCTCCGAAGGAACCGACGCGTTTGCCGTCGACCGAGGCCGTCACCGCCTGAGCCGCGTCCTCTATCACAAATAATTTGTGTTTTTCAGCTATTTTCATGATGCTTGTCATATCGGCGGGATTTCCGGTCAGATGCACCGGCAGCAATGCCCTGGTATGCGAGGTAATTGCACCCTCGATCAGGGTCACATCCATGTTATAGTCCGAAGCCACATCAACAAAAACGGGTTTTGCCCCTGCTGCCACGATGGCACCCGCCGTAGCGACAAAGCTGTTGGGCACCGTTATTACCTCATCGCCCGGACCCACACCCAGCGCCTTGAGGGCCAAAAAGATCGCATCCGTCCCTGAATTGAGACCAAGAGCATGGGGAACACCGCACAATGCGGCGAATTGTTTCTCGAACTGCTCCACCTCCGGTCCCATGACGAACTGACACCGATCGAATTGCTGCTTTAGCAGACCGAAAAGCTCTTCATCTTGAAATTGCCGGGGCAGGTCAAGATATTTGACGGTCATGCTCATGAATAGAACCTCTTCACCACATCTATCATGTAATCGACCTGTTCGGAACTGAGGTGCTGATGCACCGGCAGGGTGATAAGCGATGCGCTCTGCGATTCCGTGACGGGGAAATCCCCCTTCTTGTAACCCTGTCCCGCTGCAGCAGGCTGAAGGTGCATCGGTATCGGGTAATGGACCTTCGCGTCAACACCGTTCTTGACAAGGTAGGCGAGGAGCTCGTCCCGTCTTTCCACCTTCATCATATAGAGATGGTAGACGTAGCGCTTGTTGGCGCGCCGCTCCGGTATGGCTATGGAACCTTTGAACCCTCTCAGGGCGGCATCCAGTTTGTTAGCCCATTTTATCCTGTTGTCGGTGATGACGTGGATGTCTTTTATGAGGTGATTGCCCACCACCGCCTGGAGGGAATCGAGGCGGCTGTTGTACCCGTAGATCCCCACCTCGTCGCGGTTCAGAAGACCGTGGTTCCTCAAAAGCACAAGGCGATCGCGAACCTCTTCCGAACTGGTGACGATGATGCCGCCGTCACCCCAGACGTTCAGGTTCTTCAAGGGGTGGAGGCTGAAGCCGCCGGAAACGCCGAAGGTGCCAACCCACTTGCCATCCAGGGACGCTCCGATGGCCTGGCAGGAATCCTCGATGACCTTCAGACCGTGCCTTTCGGCAATAGCCATGATGTCCGTCATATCCGCCGGGTGGCCAGCGTAATGTACAGGCATGATCACCTTTGTATTCTTCGTGATCGCCTTTTCTATCAGCGCAGGGTCTATCGTGAACTCTTCCGTCACATCAACGTATACAGGTTTCGCTCCTGTCGCGACGATAGCTCCGACGGTTGCGATAAACGTGTTCGGACTCGTGATGACCTCGTCACCGGGCCCCACATTCAACGCCTTTAATGAAAGGAACAGTGCGTCAGTCCCTGAATTGACGCCAACCGCATATTTGGTGCCGATGAGCTGTGCGAATTTTTCCTCAAACTCCACGACCGGTTTGCCAAGAGTATAGTCTCCGCTCTTGATCAACTTGTCGAGATCGTCGAATATGGCAGCGTGGTCCTTAAACTGTTCTTCCAGGTAAGAGTACTTGACTTCCATGAATGGTCTCCTTAAGTGGTCTGGCGATTATTTCAGATTGACGGCCTGCATGGTCTTTATATTGTAGTACCTGATGTCCGTCATGGAATCAGGTATCCTGCCCTCGTCAAATGCCTTCTTCAGGTCGCGCACGGCATCCTCGATGGTCCGCTTCGGGGCATAACCCAGGGCGTCTTTGACCTTCTTCGAGGATACCTGGTAGGACCGGTTATCGTCGGAGGGTGTTGTTATGATCGGCAAGCCCGGATCGATCACTTTCTTCACCATTTCAGCAATGTCTTTCACCTTGTAGTTCTCGTAACCGACGTTGTAGATCTTCTTGTGTATCTTCTCATCGGGCACTTCAAGAAGAAAGGTGTAGAAATCTGTCATATCTTCAATGTGAAGATTCGGCCTCATCTGCTCGCCGCCGAAGACGGTGATCTCACCTTTGCTGACGGCATGATTGGTAAGAATGTTTACGGTAAGGTCAAGGCGCAGCCTGGGCGAATATCCGCACACAGTCGACGGGCGTATGATCGACACGATGAAATCGTCCGTCGCCTCTTTCAGAAGAATGTCTTCGCAGAGGGCCTTGTATTTCGAATAATCCGTCAACGGTTCGAGCGGCAGGTCTTCGGTCACGTCGGGAACGTCCTTGACTCCGTACACGCTCGAACTGGAGGCGTAGATAAACTTTTTCACTCCTGCCTTTTTGGCAACATCGACAAGATGGATGAAGGCGTCATAATTGATCGACCTGGCAAGGTCAGGATCCAGCTCGTAGCTTGGGTCGTTGGAGATGCAGGCAAGATGGATCACCGTATCATAACCGGGTATCTCCTTCTCCAGGAGCTTCCTATCCCTGATATCGCCCTTCACCTTCTTAAGCTTCGGGTCGTCTTTGACGCTGTCCAGCACATCCTCTCCGTAAAGGAACAGGTCCAGCACCTTGACTTCGTAACCCTTCCGCAGGAGTTTTGGTATCAGGACAGCACCCACGTAACCCGCGCCGCCGGTAACAAATACCCTCTTTGATGTCGTCATAGCTTCCAACTACCCCCGTTCTTTATTTGTATATCGACCTGTTATACAGGACCGAATCGAGTATCCAATGACATATGTACTGGTGGATGATCTCAACAAGACCATATTTGTCCGCGGGAACGTAGAAATTACAGGACCCCATTTTTCGCAGGGGATTATCGGGACCGAAACCTGATAGCGTTATAATGCCGCCGCCCACCTTGTCTGCCGCCTTCACCCCGTTGAGAATGTTCTGGGACTTCCCCGAACTGCTGATGGCGATGAGAACATCCTCTTTCTTCATGAACATCTCTACGGGCTTTTCAAAAACCTTGTCGTAACCGTAATCATTGCCGAGACAGGTAAGCATGGCGCCGTCATTAAAGGACATGGAGGGGATATTGCCGTTCTTCCAGAAGTCTATCGACATGTGACTCGAGATGGCGGCGCTTCCCCCATTGCCGATGAAGATCACCTTGCCATTCCTCTGTGACTGCTCTTCGATGAGCAGGCACGATCGTTCGATGCCGTCATCGACAGGCATTGCATGGTTTGAACCGTCGGTGTAGCCGATGGACCCGACCATGTCGACAAATACCCCGGGATATCTTTTGACGAATTCTCTC
Source organism: Syntrophorhabdaceae bacterium (assembly GCA_028698615.1). Taxonomy (NCBI): domain Bacteria; kingdom Pseudomonadati; phylum Thermodesulfobacteriota; class Syntrophorhabdia; order Syntrophorhabdales; family Syntrophorhabdaceae; species Syntrophorhabdaceae bacterium. The sequence continues at coordinate 2,404 of JAQVWF010000085.1, read as the reverse complement.
ATGGCTCACCGCTGGTTAAGGATCGTATGAATAAATTCAAGGAGTTCATGCCTTTCCACAGGTTTCTTGTTCCCCACTATCTGTACCGCGAGAGCCCCCACGGAATTGCCTATGAATGATACCAGATCAAGGGGCATCCCCTTCGCGAAACAAGGAGCAGTGAACGCAAAATAGGCATCTCCGGCCCCGACGGTATCGACAACCTTTGTAGAGAATATGGGGGTATGGTTGATCTCGCCCTTCTTGTTCACCCCAATCGAGCCCTGCCTCCCGAGCGTAACGATCAAAAAATCGCTGTTGATCTTTGCTGCGAGCCTTTTCGCAATATCCGCTATATCGGAGAATTTGTCCTGCGTTGCCAGGCGCGCCTCGGTCTCATCAAGACAGACAAAATTCGGCCTTTTGTACCTCGTGATCATATTGTATCCCCTGTTGGCCGCATTGGTCTGGGTATTCACGGCAAACACAGGCGCATATCTTGAGATCGTCCTTATTACCCTTTCGGTTATGAAGCCGTGCCCGAAGTCGGATACAAGAACCAGGTCGTAATCAGGGACCGTAGACTTGAGATAGTCTATGATCTCTCTCTCGCAATCGCCGTTGATATAGTTCTCATTGAGATAATTGACCTCGAACAATTTCTGACCCAGGTACTGATTGACATAACGCTTCTTCACGATTGTGGGTCCGTCATCCCGATAAAAGAACCGCGGTTCGACGTTTGGCATTAAATTGCTGCGGATAAAATCCTCTCTCGAATCCGTGCCGCCAAGCAGAGTTACGAGATGAACCTTCTCGCAGATGCCCGCTATGTGGTTGGCGATGATAAACGCCGCCCCCGCAAAGGCTTCATGCCCTATATACTTGTTGACCACTATCGGGGTTTTCGATGATCTGCCCATAGCCGCGCAGTAATGATACTCGTCAATGATCCCGTCGCCCAGGAGAAGCACATTCATTTTCCCGAGAGACTCTATCTTCTTGACTATCTCCTCGAAGCTGTACCGGTCGGAAAACCTTGTGAGGAAATCCTTTGTCTCGGCGGAATAGAGATCGAGAAAGTTATTGATGAGTTTCGATGAACTGAATGAAAAGCCCTGCGTCTCGTAAATGGTGCTTTTCCCGAAATACAACTCCTTTTCTTCCTCATAGATCTTTTTGTGGATCTTGCAGTCTCTCTCCTTGTATGCCTGCCCCTTGGCGAAGATGTTCGGCTTTATCCTCCTGACACATTCGAAGGGAGTCACATCGTCAACAATGCACACATAATCCACCTGCTGCATGGAAGCAACGTTCTGCGCCCTCAACTCCTCGGGAAAGATCGGTCTCCCCGATCCACGGCGAACGTCCTTGTCCCTGATGACCGTCACAACAAGCACATCGCCTCTGGCTTTCGCTTCCTCCAAATGCTTGATTATCCCCGGATGGACGAGGTCGAAGACACCGTGACTCTGGACGATGACTTTGCCCGCCTCTTTGAGCTGGGCAACCTTTTTAATTAGGTCATTGATGAGTAATATTTTCCGTTTGATGGCAATCCCCTGTTCAGAAATATTTCTTAAGCAACTGCGTTGATGAAAACACTATTTCGTGGGTAAATCTCAACTCTGCGCCTATCTCTTTGATCACTTCGCTTTCTTTCTGGATCTTACCTGTTTTGTCTTCGAGTTTTTCGAATTCCTGTCCCTTCACATATATGTCGGGCCTTAGCAGTCTCAGTGTTTCCTCGGCTGTCGGCCACTCGTTGATTGCGACGTAGTTGACACACTGCAGGGCGGCTATTGACTCGGCGCGCAACTGTTCGTTGAAGACCGGTCTCCCGGGTCCTTTATCAACAAACCGATCCGGCGAAACAGTGACTACGAGTATGTCGCCCATCCCCTTCGCCGACTGAAAATACTTGATATGACCTGGATGCATAAGATCAAAACATCCATGGCAAAGCACCACCTTTTTGCCCTTCGCCTTAGCATTTTCTATCTTTCTGACCAATTTGTCAAAGGTAAAAATCTTCATCGAGGTTCCTTATTGATGCCCACAGCGATGGCATGGTTTCTGCGTGGCGTCCGTTGACATAATAGCTTCTGCCGCCATCCGCAACCGTCCTGACAAGCATTGTCTTCCAGGGCCGAAAATAATAGCTTGCATCCTGTTTCGATGGTTCAGCGTCGATCTTTTCGGGCAATTTATGGATATCACAGACAAGGGTGGTAAAATCCGTAATCGAAGTTCCATCCCTTCTGGCAGCGTTACGTGCCATGCTGAGCGCCTTGAGAAACACTTCGGGAGCCATAACGGCACTGCCAAAATTCATCACGACGCCTCTGTCTATATTCCTGATGATCTCGGCATATTTCAAAAAGTCTCTGTATGAAGCAGCGCCTGAGGCTGCTCCGTCAAAGTT
>JAQVWF010000084.1 GCA_028698615.1 Syntrophorhabdaceae bacterium | reverse complement strand
GCAAAGCAAATTTGTATTGTACGAAAACGGCAGGTTATGCTATATAAAACTCAACGCCGACGTAGCTCAGTGGCAGAGCAGCTCACTCGTAATGAGCAGGTCGCGGGTTCAACTCCCATCGTCGGCTTTTTAATAAAATCAATAACTTACAAAGCAAAGTTAAACCTCTCAAAATTCCACTTTTCCCCATTTTGTACAACATTTGGACAACAAAAAGAGAAAGCAATAAAAAAGCCCCCGGTTTCCCAGGGGCCTGATATACGGAGCCTTAGAGCCTGTCATAGCCCCTTTTTTCGAGCCTATCCTTTTACCCGCACCTTACCCCTCATCATGCCCGGAAAATGCAACAGGACCCCCACTTTTAGGGGTCTCGCCGGGAAATAGGACAGCGCCCTTGATGTTTTTCTACACCTCTGATTTTGATTTTCACCCATGCGCAATAATCAAAAACAAGATATTTTGTGTGAATGGGATACCGGGAGGTTGCGGCTACCCGTCGATCTGTAGAGACTGCGACGGGGGGTGTTGTCGTCTGTCCTATTGACAAAAACTCTTATGCTTTGTCACAATGACAATGACAAGAGATTACCCCCCAGGGGTTCGTTAATGCCTAAAGGAGAGAATAGGAAATGGAGATAAGAATAGAAACCACGTTCATTCCGTTGATTTTAGCGTATAATGACCTTCCTGAAGGAGTGACACTTATCCGGCAGCCTTTAATGGAAAGACGTGATGCAGACTATGTTGCTGTAGCAAAAGCCGTATTGACCTTTGCTAACGGTGTATCGGCGGGCCTCATAGCCAATTGGATTTACGATAAAATCAAGAGGGTAAAGGATAAGCCTGAATTCTCAATAAAGATAAACGAAACAACATTGCGGACAATTGACCAAAAGTCCATCACTGAAACCATCCAGCGAGAAATAGAAATCTCGAAAAAGTAGAGTTCATCGATCAGAATATAACGCGATCAATAAGGCGCTGAAGGAACGTCTTCTGTTTGATGATAGGTGCCGGCATTGTCCGGCCACACTTCGAGGCAACCTTTACGGCAATGCTTCTCGATGCCCCGGCGGATCTCAGGAGCCTTTCGAGTTCCCTTTTTGATAAGCCGGTTCCCCGGTAGATTCTCAAGTAGTCCTCTTCGGTCAATGCTGCCATGTTCACCTTTTGGGAGAAGCGGTCCCGATCTTGCGCAAACCGGGACCGCCCGTTATAAGATGGACCAGACCAAAGCCGCAGTGTTACCGGGGAGGTCTGGAATTGAAAGACACGTTTAGCTCGTGGCGATCTTCAAGCACTTAATCGCTTCGTACATGATGATACCGCCGCCGACCCGCTTGGTTGTGTAGAAAAAGACGTACGGCTTCTGGCTGTACGGATCGCGGAGCACGTAGACCCCTTTTCTGTCGGCTATCAGATAACCGCGCTTAAAATTTCCGAACCATAAAGGAAACTTGTTCGCGCCGATGTCGTCAACAGCCTCGTCTATTTCCACGGGTTTTCCCAGCAAAGTTGCCGGTTCGCCGTCTGAAAGGCCCGGCCGCCACAGGTAATTGCCTTCGCCGTCTTTGAACTTGCGGATGGTGTTGAAGGTATTGTCGTTCATCACCCACACTGCTTCCTGCCGGTAGGCCGGCTTCAAAGAGTGATAAAGGTCGAAAATCTTGTCCACGTTGTTGAGCAGGGTAGCGTGGCCGCCGGCAATGTAGCCGACCTTACCCCATGTGTAAGAGGCGTTGGCAACCTTGTCGTAAGCGTTAATTCCTTTGGGCTGGGCGACACCGTTGCCATTGATAAAAGCGGTGCCCTCCTGCTCGCTGAAAGCCGTTGTGATCTCATCTTCTAACCAGCCGGATACATCATAAGAAGCGTCGTCGAGAAGGGTCTGCGTTGTCTTCGGGTTCGCAAACAATTCTTTTGCGTTTATGGCAATCTCTGCCAGCGTCGGGGTGTCAGTTTCGTCCCGACTCTGTTTCTCCGTTACCCATCCCGATTCGCAACCCCCCTGTGAAATGAGACGCTTGTATTCGCCCGTGGTTATCGTTTTGACATTGGCGACGCGCCGCATGGCCGAAGAGGCCGCAAGCACTCGGTCTATGCTGGATTCCATCTCGGGGACGACCATGAACCCGCCCGAGGGATCTTCCAGGGTCGATAGTTCGGCTTTCACCTGAAGACCCTTCAGCGCCGCCTCGTTACCGCCGCGCCGGAGGTAGGCGAGAAATTCTGACCTGTACTCGCTCACGGTTGCATTGTCCCTGGAACCGTTCCCGCCGCCGGGAAACTGAGACCGTGAAAGAAAAGTCTCGATTGCGTCAAGCTGGGTTTTCATCTTGCCGATCTCGCCATTGTGTTCGTCCTTAAACTGCAAAAAAGCGGCATTCAGGGCCGCTATCTGTTCGGCTGTTAACATATCTTTTCTCCTTTGATTGTCTGTAGTAGGGTGTTGATTATCGCGTCGTCGTCATCCTCCCGATGATCGTCGATCACGCCGGTGCAGCCTCGCGCTGCTACCATTTTGGCATAGGCCCGTGATGCGCCCGCCTCTATAAGAACGCGCTCAATTTCGCGCGCTGTGAACGTCTTTAACTGTGCCTCGAAGGAAAGATCCTCGGGTACGTTGCTGTAGATGTTTTTGAGGTCGTATTTCGCTTTCGCCGTCTTTCCTTCGCCGTCAAGGACCTTATCGACAAAACCCAGGCCTTTACCCTCCTGGGCCGTCATCCACGTTTCGGTGTGCATCATCTCTTTGATGGTGTCCGCCTCAAGGCCCGTCTTACCGGTGTATATGTCGGCAAGCTGGCCGCCGATCTTCTCGAGCACGTCGGCAATAGACCGGAGATCTTCCTGGTTGCCCACTGCCATAACCCAGGGGTCGTGGATCATGTACATGGTGTTTGCGTAGGCCTGCACCTCGTCGCCGGCAAGGGCTATAACAGACGCGATAGAGGCCGCAAGACCTTCTATCCTCGTTGTGATCTTCGCCGGGTGATTCTTCAAGGCATTATAGACGGCTACACCGTCAAACACATTCCCGCCCGGACTGTTCAGGCGAACCGTGATCTGTTTCGCCTTGATCGCGCCCAAGTCCTTGATGAACTGCTTGGCCTCAACGAAAGGGAAACCGATTACATCATAAATGAGGATTTCGGCGCCGTCGGCCTTGTCCTCGATCCTGTACCAGTCCGCCCGATCGTTCGGAGATTTACCCCACTGCGCCGCTATCACCTTCGCGTTGTGCTTTGTCCGGTATGAAAGGTTATCCATGGTCGGCCTCAACGTAGGGATGATCTTTCAAGTGCTGCATGGCCGCTTCTTCGCCCTGCTGTTCACCTATCTTGATCAGATTCATAAGCCATTCAGCGTAACCAGGGCCCGGCCTTACGCATGGGATATCCTGAGTATCAAGCAAGATCTTGATAGCCTCGCCGACGGTAACGCCCTGATATCCGGCATAGCCTTTCAGTCTCTTGTAAACTTCGGGATCGATGGAAAATGTTTTCGTTGTTCTCATGTTTTCACCTCTTCCAAAGCATACTAAACAACCTTTCAAACCGCTAAGACGCATGAGACGCATGAGACGCATGAGACGCTAATTCTCCCGTACTAGTTGAAGAACGCTCTCGCGCCGCACCCTGACAACCTTCTCCCCGATGCGTACCGATTGCAGCCGCCCTTCATCAATCCAGCGATACACTGTGGCTCTGGAGACGGAGAAATACTTCGCCACTTCATCGGGGCGAAAAAAGGGTTTGTCAGGAAGGTATTCGGTCATCATCCTTGTCGTCCGCAACAATCACGCTTTGGGGTTCCAATAGCTCCGGAGAGGTTGCAGACAATTTGACAACCACGGTTGCCAAAGAAATTCCCGAACGTCATCTTCGTCCCCTGACTTCCCTTCCCCCCGAAGAACAACGCGAAGTCTATCTGAGAGCCGTTGAAACCGCACCGGATGGAAAGGTCACGGCAAGGCACGTTGAGGAAACGGTAAGAACGGTATTTAAACATACTGAAACTCATAGTGTTTTTCGAGGTATTTCTTTTCGTCCGGGGTCAACAGGCCCAGGCGTTGAAGGTAAGCGGCCTCTGATTCGTACCGTGGCGGATCATTCGGATCAATAGCCTTGCCCTTGAAATTGCCTTCCTTGTATTTCGTCCCGATAGGGTTTCCGTGAATGTCTTTCGCCCGTCCGTTGTAATATTCCTCATCGAATCTCGAAACCCAGCTTTCAGGTATCCCTTTATCGAAGTGAGGGACAAGGCCCAAAACCTCATAGCTTGGTGTTCCGATCCCGCCCAGGCGTTGCCGTGGTTCGGCAAAGGTCCCATGATAGAAACAATCGGTAAACGGGTCATCCCAGCGCGGGGCGTCAAACTGCCACCAGGCCCAGGGTCTTGAAGCGGGGTGTTCGTTTATCCAGTCGGCCATGACCTTTCCCCGGATTTCTTCCCATATAGGCAGCCAGTCCCACTTTTCATCCACATTTCGGAAGAAGATCTCCCCTTTCATTCCTTCATCATCCGGGCCGCCTTCAACGCTGCCATACTGCAAGAAGTAGATCTCTATCGGTTTGATCGTGGACCTTGTTTGCTTAGTCTTTCGTGGTTTACGTGGCATTGCTCACCCCCTCGAATTCTCCTTCCGCCCAGGGCCTTCCGGGACCCTTCCAGTCCTGCAAAATGCCGGCCTTGTGCCGGAGCCATAAGGCCCGTAGTTCGTCGCGGCAGGCAGGACTACACAGGATGAAAGGCCGAAGCCAGCTTGACCCATCGGGCCAATTCCCGGCCTTGTCAGGATACGGCCGCCCGGTCAACAGTAAGTGTAATTCTCCGTCTGTAAGCGGGTGCCGTATGCTCTTGCTTTTCCGTGGTTTACGTGGCATCTCGCATCACCTCTCAATACTGCCGTGGCGGTCTCGAGTCTCCGGGGTCCGTAATGTCAAGGGCCAGCTCGCGGATGATCCGGCAAAACAGGGTCTTGTTGTCCCGGACCGCCTTGCTCGCCGGGTGCTCTCGCTTCTGGTGAAAGCGGTCCTCGATAAAGCGGCCTTCCGCCTTCAAGAGCTTTTCATCGGCGGCAATCTCATCAAGGCACTTGGCCGCCATGAAGAGACGTTCGAGGTCGTGGCTCTCCGAAATATCATACTCTTCCAGGACCTTCTTATAAAACTTCTTCCCGGGTGTCTTGAGGCCCGATGGTATTTTTACTTTCATGTGTTGAACCTCCTAAATTTCGTTTCAACCGGGAACGTGCTCACAAAAATGAGGGGGTCAGCCCGGTTTCCGCTGGCATGATCGGCGACTTCTGACCCAGGGGGGGTTAGACCATCTCCTGTTCTCCCGCTGCGCTCTTTCTTTTCCCTTTGCTTCACTGCATAAGGGGTGCAGCGCATATCCTTTCTGAATAGGTCAACCGTTGCCAGCTTATACTTTCTTCGTCTATCCTTCTTCACGTCGCTGTCTCCTGTTCGTCGATCTCCTGCAGCCTCTTGCCCGTGTACCTGAGTAGCCCGATCACTTGCTGCACGTTCAACCTCATCCGCTTCTTGTCCGGCCGTGTCAGTGTCAACACCTTACCTTTGACCGTGACGGTGATCCGGTTCATGTTCCAATTGACCCCGGAAACGAAAGCCATGTACTCGTCGAGGTGACGGCGGTACTGTTCACAGTAAAGATGATAGGAGCGTTCAACGGTCAC